>DAIUFO010000039.1:0-17008 GCA_036844545.1 Chloroflexota bacterium | reverse complement strand
CAGGTCAGCGGCCCGGTCATGGCCAAAGGCGTGGAGGACACCGCCTTCTACCAGTACCACCGTCTGGTGTCGCTCAACGAGGTCGGCGGCGATCCCGACGTGTTCGGCCTGTCCGTGGCCAGCTTCCATCGCGCCAACGCCCGCCGCGCCCAGAGCTGGCCCTATTCGCTGCTGGCCACGTCAACCCACGACAGCAAGCGCAGCGAGGACGTCCGGGCGCGCATCAACCTGCTGTCCGAGATGCCCCGCCAGTGGCGCGCCGCCGTCACTCGCTGGCATCGCCTCAATGTGTACGCCAAACCGCGGCTGGATGGCCGCCCCGAGCCCGATCGCAACGATGAGTACCTCCTCTACCAGACCCTCGTCGGCGCCTGGCCGCTGGAGGACATGGACGACCGCGCCTACGACCAGTTCCGCGAGCGCGTCCGCGCCTTCATGCTCAAGGCGGCCAAGGAGGCCAAGGTCAACACCAGCTGGATCAACCCCAACACCGCCTACGAGCAGGCCCTGGCCGAATTCGTCGGCGCCGTCCTCGACCGCTCCCAGTCAAATGCCTTCCTGGACGAATTCCGCCAGTTCCAGGAGCCGCTGGCCAACCTGGGCATGTTCAACGCGCTGTCCCAAGCTTTGCTGAAGCTGGCGTCGCCGGGGGTTGCGGACATCTACCAGGGCAACGAGGTCTGGGACTTCAGCCTGGTCGATCCGGACAACCGCCGGCCTGTCGACTACAAGCTGCGCCGCCAGCTCCTGGCCGAGCTGGACCGCCGCTCCAAGGGCGATGAGGCGGCCTTCGCCGCTGAGCTGTTGAAGACGCGCGAGGATGGGCGCATCAAGCTGTACGTCACCCACCGCTGCCTGCAATGCCGCGGCGACTGCCCCGAGCTGCTGCTGAGCGGCAACTATACCGCCCTGCGCGTGGTAGGCGCCCGCGCCGGCCACGTGTGCGCCTTCGCCCGTGCCAGCTCCACTGGCCAAACCGCCATCGCCGTCGCCCCCGTCCTCATTGGCGGCCTGCTGCGCGGCGCCCCCGAACCTGTAGGCGACGAAGTCTGGGGCGCCACTAAGCTGGCCGTCGCCAGCCGCCTCGGGTCGCGCTTCCGGAACATCTTCACCGGCGAGACAGTCGAAACCGAAGCCTCCAACGGCCGAGCCTACCTGCCCCTCCGTCGCATCCTCGCCACTTTCCCCGTCGCGCTATTGGTTAGCCAATGACCCTTCGCAACTCAGAACTCAGAACTCAGAACTCAGAACTCAGAACTCAGAGCTCAGAACTCGATCGCCCCGTCATCGTCGAAAACGTCCAGCCCAGCATCGACCGCGGCCGCTTCCCCATCAAGCGCGAGCTGGGCGACACGCTGGAGGTCTCGGCCGACATCTTCGCCGAGGGCCACGGCCTCCTCGCCGCCGCGCTCGAGTACCG
The DNA here is from genome assembly GCA_036844545.1 of Chloroflexota bacterium. Taxonomy (GTDB): domain Bacteria; phylum Chloroflexota; class JAJPGV01; order JAJPGV01; family JAJPGV01; genus DATGVV01. Next base: position 15,588 of record DAIUFO010000039.1, on the reverse strand, counting down.
CTACGCCGGCGAAAAGGCGTGGCGCGAAGTCCCCATGCAACTCGTAGACAACGACCGCTGGCAAGCCAGCTTCACACTCGACAGCATCGGCCGCTGCCAGTACACAGTCCAAGCTGTCCAAGCTGTCCAAGCTGTCCCTCTCCCATCGCAATGGGAGAGGCTAGGTGAGGGAACCCCCCAAGCGACCACCTACGAGCCCATCCTCGAAGTCGTCGTCGAGCGTGAGCGAGCTCGCTTCGCTGCCTGGTATGAGCTGTTCCCCCGCTCCCAGGGGACCACCCCCGGCCGAAGCGCCACCTTCCGCGAAGCCCTAGCCCGCCTGCAGGATGTCGCCGCCATGGGCTTCGACGTCGTCTACCTTCCGCCCATCCACCCCATCGGCCACACCGGCCGCAAGGGTCGCAACAACACCCTCGACGTCAAGCCCGGCGACCCCGGCAGCCCCTGGGCCATCGGCGACCAAACCGGCGGCCACAAAGCCGTCCACCCCGATCTCGGCACGCTGGACGACTTCGACGCCTTCGTGGCCGAGGCCGAGCGCCTCGGCATGGAGATCGCCCTCGACTACGCCATCCAATGCTCGCCCGACCACCCCTACGTCAAGGATCATCCCGACTGGTTCTACCGCCGGCCGGACGGCACCATCCGCTACGCCGAGAACCCGCCCAAGAAGTACCAGGACATCTACCCCATCAACTTCTACTGCGACGATCGCCAGGCCCTGTGGGACGAGCTGAAGAGCATCGTCCTGTTCTGGATATCGCACGGCGTGAAGACCTTCCGCGTCGACAATCCCCACACCAAGCCGTTCCCCTTCTGGGAGTGGCTCATCTGCGAAGTGCAAGCCCAGCATCCGGACGTGATCTTCCTGGCCGAGGCCTTCACCCGCCCCAAAATCATGAAGTACCTGGCTAAGGCCGGCTTCAGCCAGAGCTACACCTACTTCACCTGGCGCAACACCCCGGCCGAGCTGCGTGCCTACCTGGAGGAGCTCACCCAGTCCGAGATGCGCGAGTACTTCCGCGGCAACCTGTTCGCCAACACGCCGGACATCCTGCACGAGGTGCTGCAGCAGGGCGGCAAGCCAGCCTTCCAGATGCGGCTGGTCCTGGCCGCCACCCTCTCCTCCGTCTACGGCATCTGCAGCGGCTTTGAGCTGCTGGAGAGCACGCCGCTCCAGGCCGGCTCCGAGGAGTACCTCAACTCCGAGAAGTACGAGATCAAGGTCTGGGACTGGGATCGCCCCGGCAACATCAAAGACTTCGTTGCCAAAGTGAACGCCATCCGCCGCGACAACGAGGCGCTCCACCATTACCAGAACCTGCGCTTCCAGGGCTGCGACAACGCCAACATCCTGGCCCACGCCAAGGCCCGCGGCGACAACGTCATCCTGGTCGCCGCCAACATGGACCCCTTCCATCCCCAGGAAGCCGCCATCATGGCCCCGCTCGACTACCTCGACGTGCCCGACGGCCAGTCATACCAGGCCGAGGAGCTCCTCACGGGTCAAACCGAAACCTGGACCGCCCTCTGGCGCCACATCCGCCTCGATCCCGCCTTCAACCCAGCCGCAATCTGGAGGCTGACCAAAACTTAGGTGCAGCCAACTCAAAACTCAAAACTCAAAACTCAAAACTCAGATTGGTACCGCGACGCCATCATCTACGAGCTCCACGTCAAGGCCTTCTCCGATTCCAACGGCGACGGCATCGGCGACTTCGCCGGCCTCACCGACAAGCTCGACTACATCCGGGAGCTGGGCGCCAACTGCATCTGGCTCCTGCCCACCTACCCCTCGCCGCTGCGGGACGACGGCTACGACATCGCCGATTACTACTCCATCAACCCGGACTACGGCGCCATGGAGGACTTCGAGCGGTTCCTCAGCGAGGCGCACGATCGCGGCTTGCGGGTGATCGCCGAGCTGGTCATGAACCACACCTCCGACCAGCACCCCTGGTTCCAGGAGGCGCGCAAGTCGCCGGATAACCCCTACCGCGACTATTACGTCTGGAGCGACAACGACCAGCAGTACCTCGGCGCGCGCATCATCTTCACAGACACCGAGCGTTCCAATTGGACCTGGGACCCGGTGGCCCAGCAGTATTTCTGGCACCGCTTCTTCAGTCACCAGCCAGACCTGAACTTCGACAATCCCAAAGTCCAGGACGAGATGCTCAACATCGTCGCCTTCTGGCTGGACAAAGGCGTGGACGGCCTGCGCTGCGACGCCATTCCCTATTTGTTCGCGCGGGAGGGCACCAACTGCGAGAACCTGCCCGAGACGCACGCCTTCGTCAAGAAACTGCGCCGCTTTGTGGACAAGCGCTACGGCGACCGGATGCTGCTGGCCGAGGCCAACCAGTGGCCTGAGGACGTGTGCCAGTACTTCGGGGACGAGGAAGGCGGCGAGTTCCACATGGCCTTCCACTTCCCGCTCATGCCGCGCATCTTCATGGCCTTGCGGCGGGAGGACCGCACCCCCGTGGTCGAGATCCTGGAGCGCACGCCGGCCCTACCGGAGGGCTGCCAGTGGGCCATCTTCTTGCGAAACCACGATGAGTTGACGCTGGAGATGGTCACCGACTCGGAGCGCGACTACATGTACTACGCCTATGCGCTCGATCCGCGCATGCGCATCAACCTGGGCATCCGCCGCCGCCTGGCGCCGCTCATGGAGAATGGCCGCAAGCAGATCGAGCTGCTGAACAGCCTGCTCATGACCCTGACGGGCGCGCCCGTCATCTACTACGGCGACGAGCTGGGCATGGGCGACAACGTCTACTTAGGCGATCGCAATGGCGTCCGCACGCCAATGCAGTGGAGCGCTGACCGCAACGCCGGCTTCTCCCGAGCCGACGTCGAGCGCCTCTACAGCCCATTGGTCCAGAGTCCCGTCTACGGCTACCAGGCCGTCAACGTCGAGGCCCAGGAGCGCGTGTCCACGTCGCTGCTGCACTGGATGAAGCGCATCATCGCCATTCGCAAGCGCTACCCCTGCCTATCGCGCGGCAGCACCCGCTTCCTGCTGCCTAATAACGACAAGGTGCTCACCTACATCCGTGAGTACGAGGGTGAGCAGGTGCTGGTGGTCAACAACCTGTCGCGCTTCTGCCAGTACGCCGAGCTGGACCTCCGCGACTACGAGGGCTGCGTGCCGATAGAGTGCTTCGGCAACAATTCCTTCCCGCCCATCGGCCAGCTGCCCTACCTGCTCACCCTCGGTCCCCACGGCTTCTATTGGTTCCTCCTCACCCGCTCGTGAGCATGAATGTCCCTCTCCCACGGCAGTGGGAGAGGCTGGGTGAGGGCGCCCACCCGTGAGCGCCGGCTCCATCTCCCACCAATGGCTTCGAAGCCGTCGCTGGTTCGCCGGCAAGAGCCGCCCCATCGAGCGGCTGGCGCTGGCCGATCAAATCGCTCTGTCCGCCGACATAACCCTGGCCATCGTCGAAGTCGTCTACACCGCGGGGCCGAGCGAGCGTTATTCGCTGGCCCTGCCCCTTGACGCCTTCGAGACGTCTGAGTGCCAGCAGCTCATCTTCCGTCTTCTGGCCGAGGGAGCCGAGCGCGGCCCCGTCCGCTTCGAGCCGCTCGTGGACCTCCCGCGGCACCCCGGGCCGTCCAAGCCGCTCGATGTGGAGCAGAGCAACACTTCCATTCGCTACGGCCGCGACTGGATACTCAAGCTGCTCCGCAAAGTCGAGTTCGGCGAGAACCGCGACCTCGAGGTTGGCCGTTTCCTGACTCTGGAGGCCAAGTTCCCGCACACGCCCCGAGTTGCCGGCGCCATCACCTACGGTGGCAAGGCGACGCTGGGGGTGCTGCAGCGCTTCGTCGAGAACGAGGGCGATGGCTGGACGTACGTCCGAGGGCAGCTCGAGGAAGCGCCCAACGCGCCCGACGACGTCTATTGGGCCCAGGACGGCCTGCCGGATCGCGAGGAGCCACTGCTGGCGCAGATCGAGCTCCTCGGCTGCGTCACCGGCGAGATGCATCGCGCTCTGGCCTCCCGGCCTGACCTGCCCGACTTCGCCCCTGAGCCCTGCACCGAAGCCGACCTGGAGTCCTGGCTCGCCGATCTGGAGGCCCAGCGCTTGCGAGTTCTTTGTCATTCCGAGCTCAGCGAGGAATCCGTCCCAGAGTCGCGGATGCTTCGTTTCGCTCAGCAGGACAAAGTCTCCAAGATCCAAATCCATGGCGACTACCACTTAGGCCAGGTCCTCAAGACCGCCGCTGGCTTCGCCATCATCGACTTCGAGGGCGAGCCCGCCCGCCCGCTGGCGGAGCGTCGCGCGAAGCAACCGGCGATGCGCGACGTAGCCGGCATGCTCCGGTCGATCCACTACGCCGCCTGGGCCACCGCCCTGGCGAACCCCGATCACCATCTGGATGCCTGGGCCGAGGACTGGGCGCGCACAGCCGGAGGCCGCTTCCTGAAGGGCTGGCAGGAGACATCGAGCTTGCCACTCGATCCGGACCTGCTCGGCCTGTTCCAGCTCGCCAAGGCCTACTACGAGCTGAACTATGAGCTGAACAACCGGCCCGACTGGGTGCAGGTCCCGCTGCGAGGCATCGAAGCGCTGACCCGCGATGCCTGATCTGCACATGGGCGCAAACGTGCTGCCCGGCGGCGTGCAGTTCCGAGTCTGGGCGCCCGCCGCCAAACAGGTGGAGCTGGTGATCCTCCCTCTCCCCCTGGGAGAGGGCAGGGGAGAGGGCGTACCTCTGGCCGGGCTCCCCATGGACGCCGAGGACCATGGCGTCTGGACCATGCGGTTGGAAGCCGGCCAGCCCGGCGTCCGCTACAAGTACCGGCTCGACGGCGGCGGCGACTACCCCGATCCCTACTCGCGCTCTCAGCCCGAGGGTGTCCACGGCCCGTCCGAAGTCGTCGATCCCCAGCACTTCCAGTGGCACGATCCGGACTGGCCTGGACTCGATCCCAAGCGCCTAGCCATCTACGAGTGCCACATCGGCACATTCACGACTCGAGGCGCCTTCGATGCCGCCATCGACAAGCTGCCCTACCTGAAGTCGCTCGGTGTGACTGCGTTGGAGATTATGCCCGTGGCGGAATTTCCCGGCGGCCGCAACTGGGGTTACGATGGCGTCGATTGGTTCGCGCCCAGCCGCGCGTACGGCGGTCCAGCCGGGCTTAACCGACTGGTCGACGCCGCCCACCAGCACGGCCTGGGTGTGCTGCTGGACGTGGTCTACAACCATTTCGGTCCGGAGGGCAACTACATTCGCCAGTTCTCGACTGAGTACTTCACCGACCGCTGCAACACGCCCTGGGGCGACGCCATCAACTACGAGGGCTGCCTCTGGGCCCGCAAGCTGGCCATCGACAACGCCCTCTACTGGCTGCGCGAGTACCACGCCGACGGCCTCCGCCTCGACGCCACCTTCGCCATCCACGACAGCTCCCCCAAGCACCTGCTTCGCGAGCTGTCCGAAGCCGTTCGCGCCGAAAAGCCTGGGGCCATCCTCATCGCCGAAACCCACCAGAACGACGTCAGCTACTTGAAGCCGCTCGAGGAAGGCGGTTATGGTTTCGACGCCGTCTGGGCGGACGACTTTCACCATACGGTGCGCCGCCGGGTGGCCGGCGACCATGAGGGCTATTATCAGGACTACGCCGGCAGCGCGGAAGAGATCGCCCGTGCCCTGAACCAGGGCTTCTTGTACGAGGGCCAGCGCTCGGCTTACTCCGGCGAATGCCGCGGCACGCCCGCCCGAGATCGGCCCGCCTGGCAGTTCGTCTACTGCATCCAGAACCACGACCAGGTGGGCAACCGCGCCTTGGGAGACCGCCTGAACCAGGATCTCAGTCCGGACCTGTACCGACTGGTTTCGGCGCTGCTGCTGCTTGCGCCCTACACGCCCATGCTGTTCATGGGGCAGGAGTTCGCCGCATCGTCGCCCTTCCGATACTTCACCGACCACAGCCCGGAGCTGGGTAAGCTCGTGACCGAGGGCCGCCGCTCCGAATTCAAATCATTCGCCGCCTTCAGCGATGCCGGTGCGCGTGAACGGATCCCCGATCCTCAGGCGGACCAGACCTTCCTCGATTCCAAGCTTCGCTGGCCGGAAGCCGATAACAGCCCCGTCCTGCGTCTCTATCAGGAATGCCTGCGGCTGCGCCGCGAGGATCCCGCCCTGCGCCAGCACGACCGCTTCTCGATGCAGGCCAAAACCCTCGCCGGCGACCTCCTCGCGGTCAGCTTCGGGAGCGACCGCGTTCTTCTGGCAAACTTCGGCGAACGTACAACCGTGTCGACGCAGCGGCACACGCGCATCCTGCTGGACACAAACGACCCTCGTTTCGGTGGATCAGGGAATACGGCGCAGGTAACGCCAAGCAGCGTCTACTTGCCGGCGCGAACCGCGGTGCTGCTCGCCTAGCGGCGCTGTCTCGGTCACACCGGAAAATGCTGCTACCATTCGGCCTGGAACAAACGTACTGGTGAGGTAACCCCGCGGAGACGACTGTTTGGAGCTGACCTGGCATGGCTGGTCTTGCTTTCGCCTCAAAGGCAAGGAAGCCAGCATTGTCACCGACCCCTACACACTCCCCAGTCCGCCCTCTCTCCAGAAACTGACTCCCGACATCGTGACGGTGAGCGATCGGCAGCAGGCGCAGACGCCGCCCGCCGGTCCCTTCAAGCTCATCACCAGCCCCGGCGAGTACGAAGTCAAGAACGTCCTCATCACCGGCAGCCCGTGCTTCAGCCGCGGCAAGCGCGTCGGCACGTTTTTCAAGATCGAGATGGACGACCTGGTGCTGTGCCACCTCGGCCAGATGAAAGAGCCGCTGAGCGCCAGCCAGGTCGAGGGCCTGGCCGATGTGGATGTGCTGTTCGTCCCGGTGGCCGGCGAAGACGAATCAATCGACGCCGCCAAGGCGGTCGAGATGATCAACCTCATCGAGCCGCGCGTCATCGTGCCGATGCACTTCGAGCCAAGCGCCCTCGGCGTAGCCGGCACGCCCCTCGAGAAGTTCTGCCATGAGATCGGCCAAACCGGTGTGACGCCCCAGGCCAAGCTGACTGTGACCAAGACCTCACTGCCGGCCGAGGCACTGGTGGTGGTGCTGGACCCTAGATGAGAGGAGAGGTATGAGGGAAGCCAGGTACATCTTCGTAACCGGCGGCGTGGTGTCCTCGGTGGGCAAAGGGATCACGGTCGCCTCCATCGGCCACATTCTCAAGGCCCGCGGCGTCAACGTCTCCATCCTCAAGCTGGACCCCTACATCAACGTCGATCCCGGCACCATGAACCCTTATCAGCACGGCGAGGTGTTCGTCACCGACGACGGCGCCGAGACGGACCTTGACCTTGGCCACTACGAGCGCTTCATCGACGAGGACCTGACCCGCGCCAGCAGCGTCACCACCGGCCAGATTTACAACGCGGTCATCGCCAAGGAGCGCCACGGCGACTATCTCGGCGGCACGATCCAGGTCATCCCGCACATCACCAACGAGATCAAGGAGCGCATCGTCAACGTCGGCCGCCTGAGCAACGCCCAGGTGGTCATCGTCGAGGTTGGCGGCACTGTCGGCGACATCGAGAGCCTGCCCTACCTTGAAGCCATCCGCCAGATGCGCAAGGACGCCGGCCGCCAGAACGTGCTGTACATCCATGTCACGTTCGTGCCGCACGTGGGCTCGACGGATGAGCTGAAGACCAAGCCCACCCAGCACAGCGTCAACGAGCTGCGCCGCATCGGTATCCAGCCGGACGTCATCCTGGCCCGCTCCGACCACCCCATGGCCGGCGACCTGCGCGAGAAGATCGCTCTCTTTGGCGACGTCAGCGAGCACGCCGTCATCCCGCTGCTGACGCTGGACACCATCTACCAGGTGCCGTTGGTGCTGGAAGAGACCGGCCTGGGCGATCTGATCGTCGAGGACCTTGGCCTCGATCAGCGCCAGCCCGACCTCAGCGCCTGGCGCCAAATGGTTGACCGCATCCAGGCTCCCAAGCCCAAGGTCGAGATTGCCGTCGTCGGCAAGTACACCGCTTTGGCCGACGCCTACATCAGCGTCACCGAGTCGCTCAAACACGCCGCTATCTATCACGACCGCGACTTGCGCATCCGCTGGATCGACTCCGAGGACATCGAGCAGCCCGACGGCTTGCGACTGCTGGAAGGCGTCGACGGCATCCTGGTGCCGGGCGGCTTCGGCTCGCGGGGCATTGAGGGCAAGATCGCCACAGCCCGCTACGCCCGCGAGAACAAGGTCCCGTATTTCGGGCTGTGCCTGGGCATGCAGGTGGCAGTCATCGAGTTCGCCCGCTACGTCCTCGGCTCGGACGAGCCCAACAGCGCTGAGTTCAACCAGTTCACTCAGCACCCGGCCATCCACCTCATGGCCAGCCAAATGGGTGTCTCGGAGAAGGGCGGGACCATGCGCTTGGGCGCCTATCCTTGCGTGCTGGTGCCTGGCAGCAAGGCGGCTCTCGCTTACGGCGAGGCAACCATCTCAGAACGTCATCGCCACCGCTTCGAGTTCAACAACGACTATCGCGACATGCTCACTGGCCACGGAATGGTGATCAGCGGCATCTCGCCTGACGGACGGCTGGTCGAGATCGTCGAGCTGCGCGACCATCCCTGGTTCCTGGGCACGCAGTTTCATCCCGAGTTCAAGTCGCGGCCCAACCGGCCGCATCCGCTCTACCGGGACTTCATCGGCGTCTGCGTCGGCGCTGTCGCGGTGGTGCCGGAGCGTACGATCGATGACGAGTATGCCGTCGCCTAGATTCCCCGATCTCCTTCCTTTGGACGAAGCCCTCCCGCGGATCCTCGCTCAGATCCCCGTGTTGGGGATCGAGGAAAAGCCGATCCTGGAGGCGCTGGGCCAGGTCCTGGCTGAGGACGTCATCTCGTCCGAGACAGTGCCTCCCTATGCCAACTCCGGGATGGACGGCTTCGCCGTCCGCGGTGCCGACACGCCCGGCACGCTGCGGGTCATCGCCGATCAGGCCGCCGGCCACGTTACCGACAAGACCGTCGGGCCCGGCACCGCCATTCGGATCATGACTGGCGCCGTCGTGCCCGGCGGCGCCGACACAGTCGTCCCGGTCGAGGACACCGACGGCGGCCGCCACGGCACTGTCAACATCGCCGTCAAGACGCCGCCCAAGGCCAATATCCGGGAAGCCGGCGAGGACGTGCGGCAGGGCGATCGTGTCATGGAGAGCGGCACGCCCGTCAGCGCCGGCGCTATCGGCGTGCTGGCCTCGATCGGCCGCGCTCGGGTGAAGGTCTACCGCCGGCCGGTGGTGGCCTTCATGGCCAGCGGCGACGAGCTCGTCGGCGTGGAAGACACTCTGGGCCCCGGCATGATCCGCAACAGCAACAGCTACACCTTGTACTCCCAGATCGGCCAGTCCGGCGGCATCCCGCGCGACCTCGGCGTAGCCCGCGACACGCTGGACGATATCCGCCAGCACGTGGAGGCGGGCCTGAAGGCCGACCTTTTCATCACCTCGGCCGGTGTCTCGGTCGGCGACTTTGACTATGTGAAGCAGGTGCTGGAAGAGCATGGCGAGCTGCGGCTGTGGCGCATTGCCATCCGGCCGGGCAAGCCCGTGGCCTTCGGCGTGTTCGAGGGCACGCCGGTGATCTCGCTGCCGGGCAACCCCGTGTCCTCCATGGTGACCTTCGAGCTGTTCGTCCGTCCGGCCATCGCCAAGATGATGGGGGGTGGCTTTCAACGTGTAATGTTGAAAGTCACCCTCAGCGACGAAATTGATAACCGAGGCGGGCGGCGCAGCTTTCTGCGAGCCATCGTCAACCGCGAGGGGGAGGGCTATGTGGCGCGACTGACCGGCCCCCAAGGTTCCGGGATACTCACCTCCATGGCCCGCGCCAATGCCTTAGTCGACGTCCCGGCCGAAGTCGAGATGCTGCCTGCCGGCAGCGCCGTCCAGGCTATGCTGCTCGCGCCAGTGGCGGCCTAGTTGGGCCACCCCAACGTCCTGCTGGCCATCTCCGGCTCGCCGCTGGATGGCCAGCTCGTCCAGCTGGCCTGCAACGTTGGGCAGAAGGCTAAGGGCAAGCTGTATGTCGTACATGTGTTGGAGGTGCCGCGCAGCCTGCCGCTCGATGCCAACATGGCCGAGCAGTCGAAACGGGCCGACGCGATCCTGACCCACGTCGAGGACGCCGCCTCCAGAATGAAGTGCCAGCTCGAGTCGGAGATCATTCAGGCTCGCGACGTCGCCCAAACGCTCGTTGACGAGGCCGAGGACCGCCAGGTGGGCCTGCTGATCCTGGGCATGCAGCGCCGCGAGAAGTATGGCAAGTTCTACTTGGGCACGACCATCCCCGCCGTCCTGTCGAGTGCCCGCTGCCGCGTCTGGATTATCCGCGAAGGCCTGGACGAAGCCTCTTTGCCACCCTTCCCAGCCTGATCCTGCCGCCCGTTGCGCTTCAAGCAACAGCTCTCCGCCGCTCGGGATAGCGCGTGGCTCGCGCCCGCGGCCGTACTGGCGCTCGCCCTGTTCATGCGCTTGGTCCGCATCGACCTGGCGCAGTTCGACATCGACCAGGTCAAGCTGCTCGATCCTGCCCAGCATTTCATCCAGACCGGCGAGCTTCCGCTAGTCGGTGGTACGACCTTCAGCGTCGGCATCAACATCCCGCCCCTGATCACCTATCTTCTCGCCCTGCAGCTCGTGTTCACCCACAACGCGCTGTGGCTCACAGCGTTCCAAGCCACCGTCGATATCTTCGGGGCGGTCTTCGTCTATGCGGCTGTCCGGCAGTGCGCCACGCCCTTCGCCGCCTTTGCCGCGGGCGCCTTCTACGCCGTCCTGCCGGACGCGATTCTGAACTCCCGGGCCATCAGCAACGGCGGCACCGCCCCCTTCCTATGCGCGGTCTGCCTGTGGGGCTTGGTGGGCTTCCTGAAATCCGGAGATGCGCGCCGGATGGCTGTCGCGCTGCTCGCCTTCGGGCTTGCGGCCGAACTCCATGTGACCGTGGCCGTGCTCGCTCCCGCGTTGTTGCTTGTAGCGGGGCTCCGTTGGCGAGACCTTCGCTGGCAGCCATTGGCGACAGCCGCGGGCATCCTCGTCCTGACAATCGTTCCCTACCTCTACTTCCAACTCGACACTGGCTTCAGCGACGTCAAATCGCTGACCCGCTTCGTCGGCGGCGCTAAGCCGGCGGATGCCACCGCGTTCGAGGTCGTGTCAGCTATCGCTGGCGGCAGTGTCCAGGACCATTTCAGCCTGGCGCCCCTCGATGCAATTGGCTGGCTGGTGCTGGGGGTTGTCGTCGCCGGGTTGGCAATGGCGGTCCATCGCCATCGCCAAATCGGCGTGCTGCTGGCGTTGTGGCTGGCCCTGCCTATCCTGGCGACGCTTCGCCACGCCGAATCGCTCGCCCCGCACTACTACTTTGGCATCTTCCCCGCCCTCGCCATGCTGGCTGGCCTGGGTTTTGGCAGCCTGCCATTTCGGCCGCTGGCGATCATCTTGCTGGCGGCTTTCCTGCCGTTGCGCGCCGGCCAGTGGCTGCTGTTCCAGCAGGACCTCGCGGCCGGCAACCTGCCCGCCGACCACAGCGTAACCAAGCGCGACGCCTACGTTCCTCTCCGCTACGCGGCTCCCTACAACGTCCCGCTCCGCTATGAGCTGCTTGCCCTGAAGGAAGCAGGCCCACTGTATGTCGGCCCACGGGAAGGCTACGACCAGGTATCCCGGTTCCTGAGCGGCGGAAGGTTGGCAGTGGTTGGCCTGAATGGTCGCCACACAACGTTGCTTCCCAAAGACGGAGCGCTGCTCATGTTGGATGGTGCCGGAGAATCGCCACTGCAGCCCTTCGCCTCGCCGGCCGGGACCATTGACGCCAGCTCAGGGAAGCCCTTCTACAGCTTCTTCCGCTTGGACGCCGGCTGGCTGGACCGATTCAACGCCTCGCTGGCTCTCCAGCCTATGGATGCCCGCTTCGGCGACGCTGCGCGCCTTACCGGTCTGTCCCTGTCCCCTCTCACCGCGGGCCAGCCGTCGAAGCTGCTGTTGGAATGGCAGCTCGACCACGAGCCACGCCAGCTCCACCTCTTTGCCCGTCTGGTGGACGCCTCCGGCAAACCATCGTCGTCCGACCCCGACGCCGACATCTTTGCCGGAACCCAGTGGAGCGAAGGTGACGCTGTGCTGAGCGAGGCCGAGGTCACACCGGCGAAAGACGCGCTCACCGGTGGCTATTTTCTCGAGCTTGGGCTGTACGATGCGACGGGAGTCCGCCTGCCGGTAAACGGAGCCGGGGCCGAGCTGCGGCTCGGACCGTCGAAGGTCCGGGGCATCTCCCCGGTAGCTCCTACGGCCAGCCCGAAGGCCATCTTTGGCGCTGGCGAGATCGCGCTCGACGCCGTCCAGTTCGAAGGAGACAACGTGGTGCTCACCTGGACGGCACTGTCGAAGCCGCGGGCCGACTACACGGTCTTCATCCACGCCCTCGACGCCAGCGGCAAGGTTGTCGCTCAGCACGATGGCCCGCCGGTGGCAGGCGGCTATCCCACCCTGCTGTGGGATGCGCGCGAGGTCATCCGCGATGCCCATCAGCTGCAAGGCTCATTGGCCGGCGCCAGCAAGCTGGAGATCGGTCTCTACAGCCGTCCCGATCTGGCGCGCCTCCCCCTCATGGCGCCGGGCCACGGGTCGGCCTTTGAGGTACCCCTAACCGGCTAGTTGAACTTGGCGGTATCGGCATCCACCATGATGCCGATCAATTCCTTGAACCGCACATTGGGCCGCCATCCGAACGTGCGCTCCGCCTTGGACCGGTCGCCGCACAGCCTTGTCGTCTCCAAGGGACGGACGAATTCCTGGTTGACCACCACATGCTCGCGCCAGTCAAGCCCGGCGTGGGCAAACGCGGCTTCGCACAACTCCTGGACGCTGTGCATCTCGCCGGTGGCGATCACATAGTCGTCCGGGTTGTCCTGCTGGAGAATGCTCCACATCGCCTCGATGTATTCCTTGGAATAGCCCCAGTCCCGCTGTGAGGCTAGATTGCCCATCTCCAACTTCCAATCTTTGGTGACGATTGGCTGGCCCGCTTCGTTCAGCGGCGGGTTGTTCACCCTGTTCGCGATACAAGCGACGCCCACGCTCACTTTTCGGGTCACGTACTGCATCCCACGCCGCGGACTCTCGTGGTTGAACAAGATGCCGCAGGAAATGAACATCCCGTCGCTGCCGTCGCGCAGGATATGCGCGTTGTGGTGGGCCAAGAGCTTCGCCGCGGCGTATGGATTATTGGGGCGGAAGGGCGTGGCTTCGTTTTGCAGCGACACGTCAGGCGTGCCGTACATCTCGGAGCTGGAAGCTTGGTAGACCTTCACGTGTTTGCCGGAGTTCGTGAGCCGAAGAGCGGCTTCGAACAGCCTGAGCGGACCGAGGGCATTGATGTTCGTGGTGTAGACGCGCCGCTTGAACGAGTCTGCCGGCGCGGCCTCGGCGCCTAGGTTGTAGATCTCGTCCGGGGCGAAATCCGAGACTGCGCGCTCGATGCTGGTCTCGTCGTCCAGGCTGCCGCGGTAGAAGCGCAGCTGGGCGCGGAGGTGCTCGACGTTGCCGAGGTGGCCCGTGCTGCTCGAGCGCAGGAAGCCGGCAACCTCGTAGCCCTTCCCCAGGAGGAGCTCAGCCAGATATGAGCCGTCTTGGCCGGTTACCCCGGTGATGAGCGCGCGCTTAGCCAAGCATTGCTCCTAGGATCGTGATATGTCCTGTCGCCACCAGTTTAAGGTGTCCAGCAGGCTGCTTTCAATAGCGATGGCCGGCGCCCAGCCGGACGCGCGCCGGAACTTGCTGGCGTCGCACACGATCCGCGGCAGATCCACCGGCCTGAAACGCTCGGGGTCCGTTTCCACGCGGATCGTCACCGAGCTCATCCCCAGCAGCTGGTCCAGCATGAATTGACCGGTGCGGCCTTCGCCCGAGCCGACGTTGTATGCCTCGCCTGGCTCGCCCCGCTCCACGGCCAAGCAGTACGCGGCGGCGGCATCGCGCACGTCCGTGAAGTCTCTGGCCGACGTGAGGTTTCCAACGCCCAGCCGGGGTTCGCGGCGCCCAGCCTCGATCTCGGCGATCTGCTTGGCAAAGCTGGCCACCACGAACTCCGGGCTTTGGCGTGGCCCGATCTGATTGAACGGCCTCATGCGCAGCACCGGCAGCTCGCGGCTGATGAAGTACTGATAACCAAGGAAGTCGGCGGAGAGCTTGCTCACAGCGTACGGGCTCGTGGGCCGCGGCGGCTGATCCTCGGTAATCGGGTTCTCTTCGTCCTTCACCAGGCCGTACATCAGGGCGCTGCCGCCGATGACCGTTCGCGGCCGGATGCCTGCTTTCAGCATGGCTTCGAACAGATGGATTTGGCCGATGACGTTGAGCCGGAAGGTCGCCGCTGGATCCTGCCACGAGATCGGCTCCAAGGGCTGGCCTGCTAGGTGGATGACCGCGTCCGGCCGGACTTCGGCCATCAGCGCGTCAACGCCGCCCGGTTCGTTCAGGTCCGCCGTGCGGAGGCTGAGCCGGGGCATCGTCCGCGCCCAGCTTGCCACGTGCCGCAAGCTGCGGCTCAGCCCCACCACGTCCCAATCGGTCCGCTCCAGCAGGTGATCGACGACATGGCTTCCGACAAAGCCCGTGGCTCCCGTGACGAGAACGCGCATGCCGGCTACAGCCGGGCGTTCGACAGCGCCGTGGCGCAGGGGCACGTGCGCTCCGTGGGGATCTTCGGCACCGCGTCGAAGATGACGTCCTTCAGCTTGGCGTTGTTCGCGTTCAGGATGCGGATGATGTCGTCCGCCGTTACCGGGGCCAGGTCGAGCTGGCCCTCGATCCCAACGTCATAGTCGGTGACCAGCGAAATGTTGACATAACAAATCTCGAGCTCGCGGGCCAGCACTACTTCCGGGTACTGCGTCATATTGATGACTTCCCAGCCCTGGCCGCTGAACCACTTCGACTCGGAGCGGGTAGAGAAGCGCGGCCCCTGGATGACCACGACCGTGCCCTCGGCTTTGACAGAGATGTCGTGCTCCTGGCAGGTCTCGTACAGGATCCGCCGCAGCTCGGGGCAGTAGGGGTCTGCCGTGCTGATGTGAGTCGTGATCGGGCCGTCGTAGAAAGTGTCCTTGCGCCCACAGGTGCGGTCCACGAACTGATCGCACACCACGAAGCTCTCTCGCGGGACGTTGGGCTGCAGGCTGCCAACCGCGCAGGGGCCGAGAATGCGCGACACGCCCAGCCCTTTCATGGCGTAGATGTTGGCCCGATAGTTGACCATGTGCGCCGGTATCTGGTGTTCGCGCCCGTGGCGTGGCAGGAAGGCCACTTTGCGTCCGGCGATCTCACCGATGGTGAACTTGTCGCTGGGTGGGCCATACGGCGTTTCGACCCGGACCTCTTGGGTGTTTTCGAGGAAGCTGTAGAAGCCGGAGCCGCCGAAGACGCCGATTTCGGCCCGGGGGTTAGGCAAGGGCAGGCACTCCTTGAACGAAGCGTTTGAGCTCCTCCGCGAACGGCGGGGAGGCCACACCGGCATCGGTGATGATGGCTGTG
>DAIUFO010000038.1:0-17044 GCA_036844545.1 Chloroflexota bacterium | reverse complement strand
CCGGGTGAAAAACGAGCTACGACCCCAGCCACACCGGATTTTGCGACAGCCTGCTTACGCTGCTGTTTGCTCCGGCACAGGGATTTCCTTCGGCCAGATCCTACACCTGAACCGACTCGACGGGATACTCCTCTTCCTGCAGGACTTCCTTCAGTCTGTCCACCCCTATCACTGTGTCGTCGTACGTGACGTGGACTTGTTTGGCCGGGATGTCCACTTTCACTTCCCGCACGCCTTCGACAGGCGAAAGCGCCGTTGTGATGGTGTGCTCGCAATGCTCGCACGAGATGTCCGGAACGTTCAGTACCGCGTTTGCCATGATCCTTCCTCCTACTCAGTTACGGTGATTGTGCCGTGCATGCCGGCGGCGTAATGCCCGGCGACGTGGCAGCCAAAGATCAGTGTTCCGGGCGTATTGAAAGTGTGGATCAGCACGGCGGTCTTGCCCGGCGCAATGTCCACCGCGTTTGGCTCAGCTCGCATGGCGCCGGATGCCATCTGCCGTTCGTGCTGCGCCTGGGCGCTCTCATCGCCGATCACGAACTCGTGGGCCAATTGGCCGGGGTTGGCGATGGTGAAGGCGATGGTCTCGCCGGCCCGCACTGAGAGCGAGCCCGGCGTGAACCGCAGGTCGTTGGCCGTGCTGAGCGAGATCGCCCTGCTGACTTGCGCCGACGTGGCTCCTGCCTGCTGGCTCATCACCATCCCGCTGTCGCTTGCTCCTCCACGAGTGGCGAAGCGCAGCGCCACGGCGCCAACCGCCAGCGCCACCAGCCCAATGGCCACCAGGTAGCCGTAATCGCGGACTCGCGTCGCGAGCGCCGGGTGCAGTATCTCGCGAGCACTGTTTGGGCGCCGGAATCCCCTCAGCCGCAGCGCGTTGGTCACCACGCTGACGCTGCTCATGGCCATTGCGGCGGCCGCCAGCACGGGATTGAGCTGGACGTGGAACAGCGGGTAGAGCACGCCCATGGCCACCGGGATGAGCAGCACGTTGTAGGCAAAGGCCCAGAAGAGCCCTTGTTTGATCACGCCGACCGTCTTGCGCGACAGGGCGATGGCCGTCACGATGGTCCGCAGGTCGCCGCCGATCAACGTCACGTCCGAGACGGCCATGGCCACGTCCGTGCCGGTGCCGATGGCAATGCCTAGATCGGCTTGGGCCAGGGCCGGCGCGTCGTTGATGCCATCGCCCACCATGGCCACGACGTGGCCCTGTCCTTGCAGCTCCTTGATCTTGTCCGCCTTCTGGCCCGGCAGCACCTCGGCCAGCACGCGGTCCGGCGCGATGCCGGCTTCGCTGCCGATGGCCTCCGCCGTGGCGCGATTGTCGCCCGTCAGCATCCACACCCCGAGCCCGAGGGCGCGCAGCTCGCCGACGGCCGCTCGCGACTCCGGCTTCAAGGTGTCGGCCACGGCGATGACGCCTGCCGGCTCACCATCCAGCGCCACGAACATCGGCGTGCCACCGGAGGCGGCCAGTTGCTGGGCCCGATCGATCAAGCCATCCAGGTGCACGCCCTGCTCGGCCATGAGCGCGCGGTTGCCGAGCAACAGTTCCGTGCCTTCGATGCTGGCCTGGATGCCCTTGCCGGTAATGGATTGGAACCTCTCGGTTTTGGGCAGATCCAGCCCAAGCTCCCTGGCATAGGCCACGATGGCTTCGCCCAACGGATGCTCAGAGCCGACCTCCGCGGCGGCAGCCAAGCGAACCAGGTCCGAGGCACTGAGGGCCGGGTGCAGGGTGTCGGCCGCGATCACGCTGGTGACCCGCGGCTTCCCGGCCGTGAGCGTGCCGGTCTTGTCGAGGACGATGGCGTCGATGCGCCGCGCTTGCTCCAGTGCCTCGCCACCGCGGATCAGGATGCCTTGCTCGGCGGCCTTGCCGGTGCCGACCATGATCGCGGTTGGCGTGGCTAGGCCCAGCGCGCAGGGGCAGGCAATGATCAGCACGGCGATAGCGGCTTGCAGCGCCAGGGTCAGCCGCGGGTCGGGGCCGAGGACGAGCCAGCCGGCGAACGTCAGCGCCGCGATGGCGAGCACAACCGGAACAAAGTAGCTGGAGATCGTATCGGCCAGTCGTTGGATGGGCGCTTTCGAGCCTTGGGCCTCCTCGACCAGCCGGACGATCTGGGCCAGGGTCGTGTCGCGGCCGACTTTCGTGGCTCGGAAAACGAACGAGCCGGTCTTGTTCAGCGTAGCGCCGATGACGCTGTCGCCCGGCCCCTTCTCGACGGGCAGGCTCTCGCCGGTCAGCATGCTCTCGTCCAGGGCCGAAGTGCCCTCGACCACCTGGCCGTCGACCGGCACCTTCTCGCCCGGCCGGACGCGCACCAGGTCGCCGGCCTGGACGGACTCGACCGGCACGTCCAGCTCGACGCCGTTCCGAATCACGCGGGCAGTCTTAGCCTGCAGGCCCATGAGCGCCTTAATGGCGGCGCTGGTCTGCTTCTTGGCCCGCGCCTCCATCCAGCGGCCGAGCAGGATGAGGGCGATGATGATGACCGCTGTCTCGTAATAAAGGTGAAGTTGGAAGCCCCACGACTGGGCCAGCGCCGGCCACAGCGTGACGAAGGCGCTGTAGCCGTAGGCCACGGTCGTGCCGGCGGCCACCAGCGTGTTCATGTTGGTGGCGCCGTGCTTGGCCGCTGCCCAGGCCGCCGAATAGAACACCCGGCCCGCCCAAAACTGCACGATCGTGCCGGCGATCAGCAGCGCGGGCGCCAGGATCATTTGGTCGATGCCCAGCGGCAGGTACATGACCGCCATCATGGCCAGGCCCACGGCCAAGCTGACGAACGCCTTGCGGCCGAGGTCGTCGACCTCGCGCTGCCGCTCGACGTCATGTTCGCCGGCTGCCGGATGCTCGGCCTCCGCGGCGGAGCTCACTATCGACGGCGGCGGCGTGGCTCCGACCCTATAGCCAGCCTTCTCAACGGCGGCGGTCAGCTGCTCGAGTCCAGCCTGTTGCGGATCGAAGCGGACACGAGCTTTCTCGGTGGCCAAGTTCACCGCGGCCTCTTCCACCCCGGGCACTCTCGCCAGCGCCTTCTCGATACGCCGCACACAAGAGGCGCAGGTCATGCCGGTCACCCCGAAGGTGAGCTCCTGCCGCTGCGAAGCCGCGGCTTGGGGCTGGACGTCAATCATCATGCGCTCCTGTCGCGAACCGCGCGCCGCTTGCCACGAGCGGTGGCCTCACGGGACTCGGCGGACGGTGTGAAGGGCGCCAGCTCGAGCGGCTCAGCTTCGCGAAACGTCGTAAGGCTGCTGTTGTACCGCAGCGCGTCGATGAGCTCCTGGATTTTGGCCTGCCCACCGCCGGCTTGAATAGCTTCGGTGACGCACGTCTCCAAGTGGTTCTCGAGCAAGATCCGATTCACCTTTTCCAGGGACGCCTGCAGCGCGGATATCTGCTTCATCAGATCGGGACAGTAGACCTCGCGCTCCACCATGCCGATAACGCCGTCGAGGTGGCCGCGGACGGTCTTCAGCCGCAGCAGCGCGTTGCTCTTATGCCTTGCGTTCATACGCGGATGATAGCACCCCACCCCAGGTGGGGTTGGCGGTTAGCGCTTGGTGAGCGATTCCAGCAGCGAGAAGTCGTAGACCTGGTCGGGCGTCGGCGCCTGCTTGAGCTCCATCGTCTGCTGGTCGTTGGTCAGCTCGAACTCGGTGGCGGCCTGGCTCGGCTTGCCGTCCGTGGTCCAGCTGGCGCGGAGGCCATCGTAGATGGCGCCCGCGTCCTCGTTCGCCAACCCAAACTCCTTGACCATCACCGGCACCACCTTGTCCTTTTGGGTGCGCATGGCAGCCACACCCTCGATCACCGCCTGCATGCCGGAGGCCAACAGATCGCGCTTCTTCTCCAGTGCCGACTGGGCTGCGCCAAGGCCGACGAAGGGCGCCTCCGGGAACTCGCCGGTGTTGGCCAGCGTAGGATAGCCCTGTTTCTGGAACAGCACCGCGGTCGATACCTCGACGATGGACGCGGCCACTTGTCCGCTGGTGAGCTGCGCCATGCGCGCCTCGTCGTTGGCGGCGGTTAACGTCTTGTAGTCGCTGGCTGGGATGCCCTTGCGCTTGAGCAGCTCCGTCAGCATCACGTTGCTGGTGGTCTGCGGCGCGTCCACACCCAACGTCTTGCCGCGCAGCTGCTCGATTGACGCCAATCCTTTCGCGCCCAGCACCACGAAGTCCGGCCGGTTCGAGCCGACCATCACCACCCGAACCGGCAAGCCGCGCAGCGCGGCCCGTATCGTAGACCCGACCGTGGCCGTGTAGTCCAAGTCCCCCTCCAGCGCGGCCACGGCGTTCGACGGCGGGATGACCGCGATCTGGGCGTCGATGCCGTGGTTTTTGAAGAAGCCGAGGTCCGACGCCACGTACAGATAGGCGAAGGCGCTGCCTTTGGTGGGCACGGCGATCTTCATCGTCTTGAGCGCGCCGGACGCCGGTCCCGGAGCGCTGGCGCTCGGCTTGGCCGCCGTCGAGGCAGACGTGGCTGGCCCGCCACAGGCATTGAGCAGCAGGGCTAAGGCGCCTAATGCACCCGGGAGTCGGCGGATGGGGACTTTCAGCACCCACCTATTCTCGCTTAACCCAGATCGAGAAGCGGCGCCGCGGCGTCAGTCCTCCGGAGGCTCTCCCTCGGGCCCGGCCAGCAGCCAGTCGCGGTAGTAGGGGTCGGCCAGCGCGGTTTGCCACTCGAACAGGATGTCCGAACAGACAGCCCGGATGGGGCCGCTGGCCTGGCCCGGCTTCATCGCCGCTTCCAGCAGCCAGCCCTCGAACTGTTCGGGCTCGGGATCGCCGGCGATGCATGCCTGCAGCAGCTCCAACTTCAGGCTGAGGCCAATATTGTCTGGAGTGGTATTCCGCGGCCGCCGCTTGCGGCGGCCCTCAGCCACCTCGATCGAGGTCAGCAGCCACTCGCACACCTGTGCCGGCCGCACCGCTTGCATGCTACCGAAAGATGTCGGCAACCTTGAGCGAGAACCCAGCGATGATCGGCTCCAGCGTCAGCACGGCTTCGGCGCGCATGATGGTGTAGGTATCGCTGTCTGGCGTGTAGACGCGGACTTCCTTGCGGCGGTAATCCAGCAGCCACACCAGCTTCGCGCCGGCCTCGAAGTACTCGCGCACCTTGCCCTTGGCATAGGCTTCGCCGTACTGGCCCTTCGAAAGCACCTCGACCGCCAGGTCGGGAGCGCCTCTCACGAAGTGCTCGCCCGGCGCTTCAGCCCGCTCAGGGGCGGTGTAGCCGGCATCAGGCTCGCGCACATTTGACAGCTTCGGGCCAACCCTGAAGCCGCCGGCCGCGCTATAGGCGCGTCCACCAGATTTTTGAGCGAAAGCCCACAAGGCTCCAACCATATTGGTGGCCGCGCCGTTGTGAATGTCCCAGGCTGGCGGCACTTCGATCAGCTCCCCATCAATCAGTTCGTAGATCTTGTCAGGATCCAATTCCCCCGCACGCATCAGCTCCTCCACGTCGTCCGGCGTCAGCTTCTTTCGGACCTCGACGGCGGGAACTACTTCGACAGCCATGGGCGTAGTGTACTCAGGCCAAGCGGAGCTCCGCCTCGAGGCGGAAGCCAGGCTCGGATGGGCGCTGGCGGCCGGCGTCGAGGGCGGCCAGGTCCAGCTCCAGCGTGGCCAGATCCTCGACGGGGACGGCCAGCGGCTCGATGGGCGCCAGCGTGGCCAGCGTCTTCAGGTAACCTTGGCAGCGGTCGCAGGCGAAGACGCGGCGTGACTCGCCGATCTGATCGCTCATCAGGTAGGACAAGCTGGCGTGATCGCTGTTGGCGCAGAACGGGCACAGCTGCCAGGGCAGATGCCATCCCGAGCCACAGCGCCCGCAGCGCAGCACGCGCAAGCGGTCCAGCCCGCGCGACTCAGCCAGCGCCGGCCAGGCGGCGCAGACGGGACAGATGCCGCTGCTCCACATGGCTTCCGCTACCGCTGGCTCGCACATGCGAGCGGCGGCTTGGAGAACGGGCATCAAGGTCAACTGGTGGATAGTGTCGGCGGAGCGAAGCGCGAGGCCATCGGCCAGGGCAGCAGCCAATTTGTCGTGCCGAGCGTCCAGCGAGGCATCCGTCGCCACCGGCAGACCGCGGATTCCTCGCTCCGCTCGCAATGACAAAGGCGTTTGCGTGAGCTGTCGGTAAAGCGCCTCAACCCGTTCGCGAGGGAGCGTGAGCACGGCGCCGTGCAGCGCAGGCTCGCCGGCTCGCAGGCGCCCTTCGGCGCCGGTGAGGTCCAGCGGCCAATCCTCCGCCGCGGCGGCCAGCGCGGCGCCGAGCACGGCTGCGTAGGGCGCCAGCTCAGGATCGTCGCGAGCGATCTCTTCCAGCTTGCGGCTGGCCGCGGCGGCGCTGGTCACCAGGCGCGAAGTCTACTTCTTGGCGGCAGTGACGACGCGCGGATTCAGGTTCGGCGTGCCGTAATACGCCTCGCTGCTGGCAGGGTGCAGCTCGACGTCGGCACTGCGATTGCCGGTGTCCGCGCCCGGGCCGCCGCCGCGCGTACGGCCCGCCTCCGGGCTGCAGGCGGCCAGCAACAGCGTGCTGGCAACCGCGAGCGCGGCTATCGCCGCGGACACCCTCACCCTGGCCCTCTCCCGCAAGCGGGCGAGGGGAATCATAGGCTCTGCCCGCCCATGATGATGGTGAATCGCAGCAGGAAGCCGCCAACCAACGCCAGCACGGCCGCGTACGAGGCTGTGGCCTGCATGGCCGCCGCGCGGCCCCGCCAGTGGATGACAAGCGGCGCCACATTGCCCAGTCCCACCACGCCCAGGATCAGCAGCGCTCCCCAGGCGCTCAGGATGAACCGTCCGCTGATGCTGCCCAGCGTCGCCAAGAACAGAACGATGATCACCAGCTCGATGCCTATCACCCAATTGTCCGCTTGCTCCAGGTGCGCCAGGAGCCCGTGGCCGGCATCGCGCTGGGCCAGCACCAGCAGCATCAAGGCGATGGCCGTCGAAGCCGCCGAGGCCAGGAACAGCGCGCCCAGGAGCTGGCTGTCGGCCCACACCGGCTGGTTTGTCACGCCCAAAAGCACGCCTGTGTAGCCCGCGATGAACAGCCCGAAGAAGGCGCCGGCCAGCCCAAACAGCTTACCCACCATGCCCCTGGCAGGCAGCGCCGCCAGCGACCGCACACCGACAGCCCCCAGGAATGAGACGAAGGTGAACGCTCCGAAAATCAGCAGCGCCCACGAGCCGACTGACATGGGTGACCAGTACTTGAACATCAGCCCGCCGGTTTGGGAGGCGAACAGCATGTGCCAGAAACGCAGCGGCTGCCCGAGATCGGCCACCAGCAGCAGGCCCGACACGATCACCAGGGGAAAGGCCACCAGGTAGCCGATGCGCGACACGACGTGGTCGGCAACGCTGCCCGCCATGTCGATCAGGACGGAGATGGCATAGGCGCCCGAGGCGATGCCGCCGAGGAAGAAGTACAGCACGATGTACCAGTCCCAGTGCGGCGGCAGGGTGAACAGCGTGTCAGACATTGACCTGCTCCTGTGCTTCCTTGTTTGCCCCTCGATTGCGGAAGCTGACCAGCGCCGCCAGGCCAACGCCAACGGCGGTGACCGCGCTCCAGACTGATCCCGGCACCAGGTTGCGGCTCGGCAGCTGGGGATTACTCGGCAGGCCGTACACCTCCGGCTTATCGACCAGCAGGTAGAAGGAGTTGAGGCCGCCAAGCATCTTCTCGTCGGCCCCGTACAAATAGGCGCCCTTCTCGCCACTCGCTTGCAGCTGTGTCACACGTGCATTAGCTGCCTGTTTCAGCGAGTCGATGGTGCCAAACTGGATCGACGCCGTCGGGCAGGCCTGCGCGCACGCCGGCGTGAGGTTGTTGGAGATGCGGTCGTAGCACAGCGTGCACTTCTGCGCGGTGTTCGTGGCGGGGCTGATGTCGATTACCCCGAACGGGCAGGCGGCGATGCAGTCGCGGCAGCCGTTGCAGACGTTCTGCTGGATGACTACCGTATCGAATTCGGTGCGGGTGATGGCGCCCGTCGGGCACACCTCCAGGCAGCCGGCCTGGACGCAGTGCTTGCAGACGTCGCTCATCATCAGCCAGCGGCCGTTGTGGTTGGCGTCGAACTGCTCGATGAACTTGACGTGCCGCCAGTCCTCGCCGGATAGGCGGACGGTGTTGTCGTAGCTGTTGCCGCTTAGCTTGGCCTTGCCGCCGTTGGCCGCCGGCAGCTGGTTCCACTCCTTGCAGGCCACCTGGCAAGCCTTGCAGCCGATGCACACCGTGGTGTCGGTGAAGAAGCCCATGGCCGCCATCAGGACGGATCCTTCGCTGCGCGAGACGGATTCTTCGCTGCGCTCAGAATGACAAAAGAGGCCATGGCTATGCCTTCTCCAGCGCGCACACGAACGCTTTGCCTTCGTGGATGCTCACATTCGGGTCGCCCACCAGCGCGGTCAAGTCGTTGGTGACGGCGCCTGTGACCACCCCCTGATAGCCGAAGTGCCACGGCAGCCCAACGTGGTGGACCGTCTTGCCGTCGATCTGCATCGGCCGCATGCGCGACGTAACCAGCGCCTTGGCTGTGATGGCGCCGCGCGGCGTGGAGATCTTGACCACGTCGGTGTTGTTGACGCCGATCTGTTTGGCGAGCTCGGGACTGATTTCGGTGAACAGCTCCGGCTGCAGCTCGGCCAGCCAGGGCAGCCAGCGGCTCATCACGCCCGAGAGGTGATGCTCGGTCAGGCGATATGTCGTCAGCACGTGGGGGTACTTGTCGTTGGCGATGCCCGCCAGCTGATTGTCGTCGCGCTTCCAGTACTTGAGGACCGGGCTGTTGTCCTGCTTGGGGTAGATCGGGTTGTGGACTGGCGATTCGGCCGGCTCGTAATGGGTCGGCAGCGGGCCATCCACGAAGCCGAGAGGCACATACAGCATGGCCAGCCCGTTGGGCCGCATGATGAACGGGCTGGTGCCATCCATGGCGTCGAAGGCGACGCCACCTGGCTTGGCCTTGTCGTCCGGCGGCTTGGTGGCCAGGAAGTCGATGATGTCCGGGCCGTCCCAGGCCTTCTTGTCGGGATTCCAGAACATGTACTTCTTACGATCGGACCAGGGCGTGCCGTCGGGCTTGGCCGAGGCGCGGTTGTACATGATGCGCCGGTTGGCCGGCCAGGCAAAGCCCCAGCCCAGGTGCGTGCCGGGCTTGAGGTCCGGGTCCGGCTTGCGGCTGGCCGCCCTGTTCTGGTCCGCCGCGGGATAGATGCCGCTGTAGATCCACGATGCCGCGGTCGTCGTTCCGTCGTCCTTGAGAGCCGCGAAGCCGGGCAACAGCTTGCCGGTGTTGTCGTAGCCGTTGATTTCCTTGAGCACCTTCATGACGTCCGGCTCGCCCTCGATTTTGGTGTTCTCGAGCGGCTTGTCGGGCATGAAGTCCCACAGCAGGTTCTTGATGCCCGCGTCCTTGGGATCGTTTGACCCCTCGTACATCTTTTTGAGCCGGTTGCCGAGCTGGACTGTCCACCACAGATCGGTGCGAGCGTCGCCCGGCGGGTCGATCGCTTTTTCATGCCACTGCACCAGGCGCTGGGTGTTGGTGAAGCTGCCCTCTCCCTCGGCGACCTGGGCCGAAGGGAAGAAGAAGATCTCAGTCTTGATGTCGGCCGGCTTGAGCTCGCCGCTCTTGACTTCCGGCGAGTTGTACCAGAAGGCTGCCGTCTCGGTCAGGAAGTTGTCCTTGACCACCAGCCAGTCCAGCTTGGCCATCGCCTTGCGCTGCAAGCGGGCGTTCTGGCCGCCGACGGCCGGGTTCTGGCCCATAGCCATCAAGCCCTTCACGTTACCGTCGGCCATGCGCACGAACATCGGCATATGCGACAGATCGGCGGTGATCTTGGGATGCCAGTCGTAGCCGAAGTCGTTGTCCTTGGTGGCTGCGCCGCCGTACATCGACTTGAGGTAGCTGACCATGAACTTGGGGTAGTTGCCCCAGTAGGCGGTGGCGATAGCGCCGGCTTCAGTGGTGATGAAGTCCTTCAGCGTCGAGTGGTTCTTGCGCGTGTCGGGTGCGTTCATGTAGCCCTGGATGCTGTGGTAGAGGGTGGGGATGTCGGTGGAGCCCTGGATAGTGGCGTGGCCGCGCAAAGCCATGATGCCGCCGCCCGGGCGGCCGATGTTCCCCAGCAGCAGCTGCAGCAGCGCCGCGCTGGAGATCATCTGCGGCCCGTAGGTGTGCTGCGTCCAGCCCACGGCATAGGAGATGACGCCTGTGCGCTCCGGCCCGGAGTTGTCGGTGATCGTCTGCGCGATCTTAAGGAACAGGTCCCGCGGCAGGCCGGTTACGCGCTCGACCATTTCCGGCGTGTAGCGCGCGTAGTGGCGCTTGACGATCTGGAACACGGAGCGCGGGTCCTGCAGCGTCATGTCCTTGTTGGCCGGCGCCGGCACCAGCGACTTAATCAGGTCGTCGTAGGGCGGGCCGCTGCTGGCCGGCGCCGGGTTGGGCGCCGAGCCCGTGCGCTTGAAACCCCACGAGGCCGGGTTGTAAGCCTTGGGCTGGGCAGGGTCGCTGCTGTCGGCGAGGCCCGAGAAGACGCCCTCCAGATCCTCGGTGTCCTTGTAGTCGTCGGACACGATCAGCGGCGCGTTGGTGTAGTTGAGGACGTACTCCTTGAAGTACTTCTCGTTGGTGATGACGTAGTTGATCAGCCCCCCCAGGAAGGCGATATCCGAGCCAGCGCGGATTGGCGCGTAGATGTCGGCCATGGCCGAGGTCCGGGTGAAGCGCGGGTCGACGTGGATGATCTTGGCGCCCTTGAGCTTGGCCTGCATCACCCAGCGGAAGGCGATGGGGTGGCACTCGGCCATGTTGGAGCCCGCGATCAGGACCCAGTCGGCGTTGGCCATGTCGCTGGCGAAGGTGGTGCAGGCGCCGCGCCCCATCCTGTTGCCCAGACCGGGCACGCTGGAGCTGTGTCATATCCGTGCCTGGTTTTCGATGGGCGTGACACCCAGGCCGCGCATCAGCTTTTGCTGGACGTGGTTCCACTCGTTGTCCATGGTGGCGCCGCCCAGCGAGAAGATCTGCTCGCTGGCCATCACTTTCTTGCCGCTCGAGTCGGCCATAACGAAGGTGTCGTCGCGCGTCTTCTTGACCAGCTGCGCTACGCGGTCCATAGCGGTGTTGAGCTCCATCTCCTCCCAGGAGGTGGCGCCGGCCGCGCGATGGAGGACTTTGGTCTGGCGGTTGGGGTTGACGTGCAGCTGGTAGATGGCCGCGCCCTTGGGGCACAGGTTGCCCTGGCTCACCGGGCTGTCGGGATTGCCTTCGATGTTGATGATCTGGCCGTTGGCCACGTGCACCAGCGTGCCGCAGCCCACAGCGCAATAGGGGCACACGCTGGGGTACACCTTGGCGTTCTTGATGCGCAGCGCCTGCGCCGCGGCCTGCGCGCGCTTGGGCTGCAAGCCCGGCCCTGCAACACCGCCAATGGCGGTCCCAGCTGCCGCCACTCCGGAAATCTTGAGGAAGCCTCTGCGCGAAACCGCCATGGTTTACGTCCCCCGTCCCGAACTGGAGCTACGGTAACAGCAAACTGCTAACCAAGCAAGCTTACATCGCATTGCGATGCAAGCTTGCTGCCGGCCGACCTGCACAGTAACTGCACCCCGGTCGCGGTCAAGTTCGGCGGCGGCCACAAGAAGGCCGCCGCCTGCACGGTCCACGCTCCGCTGGCCGAAGCCCAGCGGAGCGTGTTAGCTGAGGTGGCGAAGCTTGTCGGGTCCCAGGAACCCATGATGTCATTCTGAGCGTCGAGCGAAGAATCTTCCCGGATGGGCAAGGTCCTTCGCTTCGCTCAGGATGACAGGTATCAGTGAGCTCTCACCTTATCGAAGCAGTCGCTGCAGTAGACCGGCCGGTCGTTCCGAGGTAAGAACGGGACCTGCGTCTCCGCACCGCATTCGGCGCAGATGACGTCGTGCATCTCGCGCCGCGAGCGGAAGCCGCCGTCACTGGGATAGGTGCCGTTCTGGCGGGCAATTTTGGCTGCCGAACGGCATGATGGGCAGCGTTTGGGCTCGTTCATAAGACCCTTCATTTGGTAGAACTGCTGCTCCCCCACGGTGAACGTGAAGTCGCTTCCACAGTCGGCGCAGGTAAGGATCCTATCGGCAAGGCTCATCGTATCCTCCTAAGCTTGCCGGGCACTATACACGGGTCGCGCGGCAAATGCAATATTCGCCGCGAAATTCCTGAAACTTTCCGCCGCTACGCCGCCGGCCTGCTCGTCCTGACCTCCGGATGCGCCTCCAAATACTTGACAGCCGACAGCAGCTGGCCGTCGCTGCTGTCCTGGATCTGGGACGGGTTGAGCTGCTTTGCTTTGGTGGGCGTGAGGATGTCGCTCTGGGAGGCCAGCCGCACCGGCACGTCGGGCTGGATGCCCTTGCCTTTGATGAGCTTCCCGTCCGGCGTCAGCCACTGGGAAGTGCCCAGCAGGATGGCCGATCCCTCCTTTAAGCGGAACGTGCTGAGCACCGTCCCTGTGCCGAACGTCGACTGGCCGATCAACGTGGCGCGGTGGTTCTGCTCCAGCGCCCCGGCGACGATCTCGGCAGCGCTGGCCGTGCCGTTGTTGATGAGCACCGTGAGAGGGATATCGGTCGCCAGCCCTCCCGATTTCACGTCGATACGCCGTTCGCGGCCGTCGGCTTCCTTCACCACCACCACCGTGCCATCGCTCAGGAACTGGCTGGCCACGTCTACGGCTTGGTCCAGGATGCCGCCGGGATTATCCCGCAGATCGAGCACGATGCCCGAAACGTGCGCGTCCGACACGCTCTTCAGCACGTTCTTGAGGTCGCCGCTCGCGCCACCGTTGAACTGGGAGAGACGGATGTCGGCCACGTTAGAGTCGGGCAGCACGTCGTACGTCACAGTCTGCGTCCGCACGCGCTGCCGCGTGACGGTCACGTCCTCGGACGCGTCCGCGCCCTGGTGCATGACGGTAATGGTCACCGACGTGTTGGCGTCGCCCCGCAGCCTGGTCATCAGCTCGGGCAGGCCGAAGCGGCTCACCTCCTCGCCGTTGACCCGCAGGATGGCATCGCCAGCCTTCAGCCCCGCTTTTTCGGCCGGGCTGCCCTCGATAGGCGCGATGATGACTGGCTGACCATTGCGCAGCCCCACCTCGGCGCCAATGCCGATGAAGCTGCCACGCAGCGCCCCCTGCTCCTGCCGAAAGCCGCTCGCGTTCAAAAAGCGGCTGTGCCCGCTGTCGCCCAGGCTGTTGACCATGCCCTGGATGGCGCCATACGTCATCTTCTGCACGTCCAACGCCGACTTGTCCACGTAGTTGTGGGTCACCACGTTCCAGGCTTCCCAGAACAGGCTGAACGCCGGCGCCACCTCCGCCGGCTCGGTCGAGGTCGCCAGCAGTTGGTTCTCCGCCACCCAGGGCAAGTGCAGCCACTCGAACGCCAACGTCCCGTAGCGCGCCCCGCCCACGAACGATGCGCTCAGCAAGATAACGAACGTCAGCGAAGCCAATCCATAGCGCAAGGCCTTCATGGTGACGTGAATGGTAGCGAGGAAGGGGCACGAAACTGATCAGCCCAGCACCCGCGCTCCCGATGCCAAACGCAAAGAAACTCCTGCATCAGATCGGCGAGGTCGAACGAACGGTGTCCAAGGGCGCGAATGTAAGAGCCATCTCCAAACAGCGCGCTGGCTCCGAATGACAACCCTTCCCGTTGGGGCGGAGCCGACTTCAACGCGGGAAAGCAATAGCCCGTCGCGAAATGACTGTAGCCACCGAGACGTAACTGCGTATCCATCTCGGACGGGCGTAGCAATTGACGTTCGCGCGCGACGAGACCGCGGTCCGAATGCACATCCAGAGTCGAACGGAGTTGCTCATATGCAAAGGATTCGTCGCGATGCAAGCGCCCCGGTGCAATAAGCTCGGACCAGAACAGGCGCGAGTCGGGCGCCATCGCAACCCGCGACCGCGAATGATGATTGGCGCCGGCATGCGGCACGAGTTCGTGAGGCACGTAACTGAAAGCGGCGCCTGGACCAATCTGAACAGACATCGTTTGTGCCGTGACACCCGAATGCACCTGTGTCGCGGCCTGGGCAGCAAGGTGCAAGCTGGCGCCCTCGTCAACCACGACCTCGATCGACAGCTCGTCACCATCGAGGAGCCCTCCGCATGGCGTGAGAATCGTCACCGCCAGCGTGCCACTGGACTCCCAGTAACGCGGCCGCACGATCTGCAGCGGAAATGCAGCGCGCGATTCAATGAGCGCCGGCCGTCCGCGCACGACCCCGGCGCGCAAAAAGAGTTCGCCCTTCAATGTACGTGGGGGTGCGAGCCACTTGCGAACGCCGCGTCTTCCCCGCGGTGTCCTTCCAGCAACCGCGCCCGAAGCCAGCCTGTCACCTGTGCCACGCCGACACCGTGACGCAAGTCAGTGAAGAGGACGGGCCTAACCCCACGCAATGCGCACGCCTCGCGTTCCATCACCGCCAGTGAAGCCCCAACCGCGTCAGCCAAGTCCACCTTATTTATCAGCAGCAGATCGGACAGCGTTTGTGCCGGACCGCCTTTGCGTGGGATCTTCTCGCCGCCGGCCACGTCGATGACATAAATGGTGTAGTCGACCAGCTCCGGGCTGAAGGTCGCCGCCAGATTGTCGCCCCCGGACTCGATGACAATGAGCTCGAGCCCCGGGAACCTGGCCTCCAGCTGCTCCACGGCGTTGAGATTGATGGAGATGTCGTCGCGCACGGCGGAATGTGGGCAGGCGCCCGTTTCGACCGCGGCGATGCGCTCGGCGGGCAGCGCTCCGGCACGCGTCAGGAATTCGGCGTCCTCGCGGGTGTAAATGTCATTGGTGATGACCGCCATATCCACGGCTGAGCGCAACTCCTGACACAGCACATTGAGCAGCGCTGTCTTACCGGAACCTACCGGGCCGCCGACGCCGATCCGAATGGCGCTCACGAGAGAAACAGCCGCGCCAACTGCCGTTCGTGCTGCATGCCGGCCAGATCGAGCCAGGGGCTGCACGAGCCCGCTTCCTCGAGAGGAACGTCGGCGGAGCGTCTGACTGCCTCGAGCATGGCTGGCTTCAAACGATGCAGCATGGCCTGCACCGCCGATTGACCGATCCTGCCCATCCGCTGCGCGGCCGACAACTGCTGCCGCGGCGATTGAAAGACGTGCGCCTGCAGCGCATCGTCAAGCGACACACCCCATACCCGCGCCACCATGCCGAATACCACCACCTGGTGGCTCAGCCCGGCTTGCTCTGCGCCACGGCACAGACCGCCGTCACTGATCTTGGCGGCTGCACGGAGGAAGCTTCGGCCGATCGACCGCGAAGCCGAGCGCAATTCGTTGACCGGCAGCAGCACGTCCATCAAGCGGTCGATGCGCAGCAGGGCATCGACGTCGGGCGCGCCGAATGCCGCGCGCAGCACCGGCAACTCCAGGCGGGCCAGGCCGTCCATGAGGCGCGCGCGCAGCAGCATTTCGAGATCGACCTCGCCCTGACCAAGCAGCCATTCAAGCCCAAAGGAATGCGCGTAGCTGCCGCTGGGGAAGGACGAGTCGGAAAGCTGCAGCAGGTCGAGCAATGCTGTGGCGCTCAAAAGAGGAAATACCGCTGGGCCATCGGAAGCACGTCTGCCGGCTCGCAGGTGAGCCACTCACCGTCTGCCTCTACCCGATACGTCTCGGGGTCGACGGTGATGTCCGGCGTCGCGTCGTTCAGCAGCATGGAGTGCTTGCCAATAGTGCGCGTGTCCCGCACGGCGACCGCCGGCTTGCGCAAACCAAGCTCTTGCGCAATGCCGCGGGCCGCGGCGACTCCGGACACAAAAGTCACCGAGGTGGCGTGCCGCGCTGCGTGGCCGACCATCGGCCGGTACAGCACCGGCTGCGGCGTGGGAATAGAGGCGCCGGGATCGCCCATCGCCGCCCAGGCGATCATGCCGCTCTTGAGCACCAGCTCCGGCTTGACACCGAAAAAGGCGGGCTTCCACAGCACCAGATCCGCCAGCTTACCCACCTCGACTGAGCCCACTTCGTGGGCGATGCCGTGCGCGATAGCCGGGTTGATGGTGTACTTGGCGACATAGCGCTTGATCCGGGCATTGTCCGCCTGAGCGTGGTCGCCGGGGAGCGGGCCGCGCTGCACCTTCATCTTGTGGGCTGTCTGCCAGGTGCGCAGCACGACCTCGCCAACTCGGCCCATCGCCTGGGAGTCGGAGCTCATCATGCTGATGGCGCCCAGATCGTGCAGGATGTCCTCGGCGGCAATCGTCTCTGGCCGGATGCGCGACTCGGCGAAGGCCAGATCCTCGGGCACGTCGGGCGAGAGATGGTGGCAGACCATCAGCATGTCCAGGTGTTCCTGCAGCGTGTTCACCGTGAACGGTCGCGTCGGGTTGGTCGACGATGGCAGCACATTGGGCAATCCGGCAACTTTCAGGATGTCCGGCGCATGGCCGCCACCCGCTCCTTCGGTGTGATATGTATGGATCGTCCGGCCGGCGATGGCCGCGATGGTGTCCTCCACGAAACCAGTCTCGTTCAGCGTGTCGGTGTGGATAGCCACTTGGACATCGAGCTCATCCGCGACCCGCAAGCAGGCGTCGATGGCGGCCGGCGTCGAGCCCCAGTCCTCATGCAGCTTGAGGCCTATGGCGCCGGCGTGAACCTGCTCGGCCAGCGCTTCATGGCTGGTGGAGTTGCCCTTGCCCAGGAAGCCAAGGTTGACCGGATAGTCGTCCGCGGCCTGCAGCATGCGCTGGATGTTCCAGATCCCTGGGGTGCAGGTGGTGGCCTTGGTGCCGGTAGCCGGTCCGGTGCCGCCGCCAATCATGGTCGTGATGCCGGACGAAATGGCCTCGGCGATCTGCTGCGGAGCGATGAAATGGATGTGGGCGTCAACGCCGCCGGCAGTGAGGATGAGTCCCTCGCCAGCGATGACTTCCGTCCCCGCGCCAATCTCCAGGAGTGGATCGACGC
>DAIUFO010000037.1:15531-17152 GCA_036844545.1 Chloroflexota bacterium | reverse complement strand
CCAGCGCGAGTGCAACTGGCTGCAGGGGCTGGAGGGCGAGATCGACACCAGCCACTTGGGCTTCCTGCATTTTGGCGGGCAGCAGCCTGAGGATGTGCCGCCCAGGACCTTCCAGTACTACAGCGTGCTGCACCGAGCGCCGCGCTTCCATGTGGTGGACACCGACTACGGCACGATGTACGGCGCCCAGCGGCCCGCCCACGACGGCCTCGACTACTGGCGGCTGGCCCACTTCCTGTTCCCGTTCCACGCCATGATCCCGGTCGGCGTGCTGGGCCGCGAAGTAGTCGCCCGCTCCTGGGTGCCCATGGACGACACCCACCTGATGTTCTTCAGCATGACCTCCAAGCAAGGCTTCAGCGGCTTCGTCAAGCGCGCCGAAGCCGCCGGCGGCATCGGCGGCGTCCGCGCTCCCATGCTTCCAAACACGACTGATTGGTACGGCCGCTTCCGGCTGGCCGCCAACGCTGACAACGAGTACATGCTGGATCGAGACAAGCAGCGCGCCGGCGACTTCTCGGGCATCCCTGGCATCCACGTCCAGGATCAGGCCATCACCGAGAGCATGGGGGCCATCTTCGACCGCGGTCACGAGCACCTGGGCGCCGGCGACAGCATGGTCATCCGGACGCGGCGCCGGCTGCTGGCTGCCGCGCGGGCGCTGGCGGAGCACGGCGAAACCCCGCCCGGAGTGGACAATCCCGAGGTCTACCGGATCAGGTCAGGCGGCGCGTTCCTGCCCGAGGGCGCCGACTGGATCGGGGCCACCCACGACCTGCGGCAAGCCTTCGTCGAGCATCCTGAGCTCGATCCCGCCATCAGCGGCGGGAGCTAGTCGAAAGTCCCGCTGTGCCTATACTGGCTCGCGATGCAACCGAGAGACGTGGGCGGCTACGAATGGCAAGAGTCGGATCGAGTGGCGCGCTACCTGGAGCGCGAGAAGGAGCCGGAGCACGAGGCTGAGTACCGGACGGCGCACCAGCTCATGATCGAGCTGCTGCCTCTGGGGCCGGATGACTCCTTCCGGTTCCTGGATTTGGGCGCGGGAGCGGGCGCCGTGTCGGCCTCGGTGATGGCGCACTTCCCGACGGCCAGCGGCGTGCTGGCGGACATGTCGGCGCCGATGATGCAAGCCGGCGGGGAGAAGCTGACCCCTTTCGCCGGACGCTGGGGCTATGTCGAGTACGACATGAACTCTGAGGACTGGCCTTCGGAGATGGCGGGGCCCTTCCAGGCCGCCATTTCGGCGCGGGCCATCCATCACCTCACGAACGAGCGCAAGCTGGCTCTGTTCCGGCGCGTGTTCGCCGCGCTCGCCCCGGGCGGCGTGTTCGTGAACTGGGACCGGCTGCGCGATGCTGCCGATCCCCGCCGGCCGGGCAACACGCACGACGAGACGGCCACCACCGTCGACGAGCTGTTGGCGCTGTTGGGCCAAGCCGGATTCGCCGGCGCCTCGCACTCCCACCGCGTAGGCCACCGAGCCATCTTCTTCGCCCGAAAGGCATGAGTACGGTCATGCGGACGAGCAGGGTGCCCTCACCTCGTCTGTCCCACCGCGGTGGGACAGGAATGCTTGCGGCCATATGCCTGCTGCTGAGCGCCTGCGGCGGAGCGGCGG
>DAIUFO010000037.1:0-15521 GCA_036844545.1 Chloroflexota bacterium | reverse complement strand
CCCCCGCCTCAGCGTCGGCCAAGCCGGCCGGTAGCGCAAGTGCCCCAGCCCCGGCGCTGGAGAAAGCACACCTGGAGGTAGCCATCGCCGCGCCGGCCGGTTCGAGCTACACGACGTTGTGGGTGTCGCACGACGCGGGCTACTTCACCAATCACGGCCTGGACGTGAACCTCAACGTCGTCAGCGCCAGCGTGGCTACGCAAGGCCTCATCTCGGGCCAAATCGACGTCTACATGGGTGGCACGGCCCCCATGGTCGGCCACCTGGCCGGGGCCGACGTCATCTATGCCGCCGCGCTGGTGGACAAGAGCGAGCTGATGCTCATCGGCCAAAAGGGCATCACCACTGTGGAAGGACTGAAGGGCAAGGGCGTAACCACGACGTCGCCCGGCGCTTTCGGCGACATCGCCATGCACAAGACTGCCAAGGAGCACGGCCTGGAAGTGGGCAAGGACATCAAGCTGCTGTTCCATCCGACGCCAGAGGCTGCGCTGACCACCTTCCTCACCCAGCCCGACAGCGCCGGCGGCATGATCATCACGCCGCCCCAGAACCTCGATGCCGTCAATAAGGGCTACCCGGTGATCATCGACTACTACAAAGAGGGGCTGCGGCTCATCGGGCCAGGCACGTCGGTGATGCGCAACTTCTACAAACAGAACCCGACTAGTGTGAAGGCCTTTCTGGAAGGCTTGCTGGATGGTATGAAGCGCTCCCTGGACGATCCCGCCTACTTCAAGCAGATGGACGCCAAGTACGGCAAGGTCACCGACCAGAAGCTGCTGGACGGTGACTTCGAGGAAGGTAAGAAAGTCTGGAACAAGGACATGACGGTTAACCCGTTAGCCATCCAGGTAGCCTTGGACGCCAGCGATGATCCAAAGGCCAAGACCTCCAAACCAGCCGAGTTCTACGACAACACGGTCATCCAGCAGGTGAACCGGGAATACGCATCGAAGCTGTTCCCGAACGACGTAAAGGCTTAGAAGGCAGCCTGCTTCCAGCGGAACAGGCGCCGCTCCATGCGGTCGGTCCCGCGGTTGAGCAAAATGGCCAGCACGGCGGTGGCAATGAGCGGCGCGAAGTAGTTAGCCAGCTGCAGCGCCTCGCCGTAGTACTGCAGCATGTAGCCGATGCCGGTAGCGGCAATCAGGATCTGGGCCACGATGATGCCCACGACGCCGCGGCCGATGGCAATGCGCAGACCCGAGAAAATGTAGGGGTAGGTCGAGGGGATGACGCCGATGCGCAGCACTTCGCGGCGGTTCGCTCCTAGCGATTCCAGCACCTCGACCAGCGTGCGCTCCACCTGCCGGACGCCCGCCTGAGTATTGATGATCATGGTGAACACGGCGCTGAGGAACACAAACGCCACCTGCGCGGCGTTGCCGATGCCGAAGTAGACGAAGATCAGCGGCAGGAGGGCAATGGTCGGGGTGGCGTTGAAGATGAATATGTAAGGATCGATGAACCGACCGAAGTTTACGAACAGGCCGGTGGTCCAGCCGAGGGCGATGCCGACCAGGACCGACAGCACCATGCCTTCGACGAACGGGTAGATGGTCTGCAGCAGGGCCTTGGGCAAGGCGCCGGAAGCGGTGAGCGTCACCAGCGAGATGGCCACGTTGGCCGGCGTGGGCAGGATAACGGCCGATACACGTGCGCTGACCCCCTGCCACAGGGTCAGCAAGGCCACGATGGACAGCACCGGCATGAGCCAGCGGATGTCGAGCACGCGCGGCCGGCCAACGGCACGCGGCGGAGCGGGCAGCGTCTTGGCGATCATAAGCGGTCGATCTCCTCCTTGAGCGTTTCCCAGGCTTCGTGCCGCAGCCGGCCGAACTCCGGCTCGGAGCGCGCGTCGTAGGTGTAACGCGGGCGGGGCAGCGGCACTTCAATCACCAGCTTGACGTGGCTGGGCCGCCGCGTGAGCACCACGACGCGATCGGACAGGTAGATGGCCTCCTCCAGGTCGTGGGTGATGAAGAACACGGTCGAGCCGGTAGAACCCCACAGGCGGAGCAGTTCGTCCTGCAGGATGGCGCGTGTTTGGGCGTCCAGCGCACCGAACGGCTCATCCATGAGCAGCAGCTCCGGGTCACGCACCAGGGCCCGAGCCAAGCCGACGCGCTGCTGCATGCCGCCCGAAATCTGCGACGGGTAGTAGTCCTCGAAACCCGTGAGGCCCACGGTGGCGATTAGTGTGCTGACCTTCTCCCAGTCCTGCCCGTTAAGGGCGCGATGGTACAGCAATTCCAGCCCCAGGGCCACGTTCTCGCGCACTGTCCTCCACGGCACCAGGCCGATGCCTTGGAAGACCATCGACACCTTCGGGCTAGGCTTCGTAACCGGCACGCCGTCCAGCGCGATCTGGCCGCACGCCGGCGAGATGAGTCCGGCGATGCAGCGCACCAGGGTCGTCTTGCCGCAGCCGCTCGGACCCAGGATGCTGACGAACTCGCGATCGCCCACCGAGAGTGTCAGGTCGTGGACGACCGTCAGCGTTGCCGGCTTCTCGCGTCCCCGGGCCGGCAGCGAGAATTCGACGCCCAGGTCCTGGATGTGGAGCTTGGACGGCACGGCGTGTCCTCAGCTCGGAGCTACTTCTTGTACCAATCGGGCACGTCCTTGGCGCCGCTGATGATGCTCATCTTGCCCAGGGCCGTCTTCAGCGGGCCGGTGTCGAAGGCGTCGGCCGACTTGCTGAGGTTCTTATTGGGCGCCTGGTTCTGCGCCTTCAAGAAGGTATCGAGCGCAACTTGGGTGCCCTCCAGGTTGACGCCGCCATTCACCGCCCAGTTGCCGCTGTCGGTCAGCAGCTTCCACACCTGGGCGCCCTGCTCTTCGCTCAGCGATGGGAAAATCTTGTGCGCCACCGTGGCGTAGCTCTTCTGGTCGTTGGCAAACGTGCGCTCCATGTCGAGCAGGGCCTCCACGATGCGCTCGGCGGCATCGGGGTTCTGCTGCAGCCAGGCTTTCTTGGTGATGAAGGCGAAGTTCGGCCAAGGCGGCGTGTACTGCGCGGTGGTGTCCAGCAGAATGTGCACTTTGTCCTTGTACAGCGGATCCTGCTGGATGAGCGGGATGGCCGCCGTCGAGATATAGCCGGCGGGCACGCGCCCGGCCGCGATGGCGGACAGCGACTCGCTGGTATCGGGGATGGCCAGCCACTTGATGTCTTGATCCTTGACGCCGAAGTGGTCAAAGGCGATCGTCATCAGAAAGCGAGCCGCACCGGCTAGGCTCGGCACCGACACCTGCTTGCCCTTGAGCTGCTCGACGCTGGTGATGTTGGGCGCCGCCGCCACCGGCACGCCGAAGCGCGCCACGGGCGCAAAGATGCCAGTCATATCGGAGGTCTGGTAGAAGGCCGAGTACATCGAGATGATGTCGGTCATGACCACGTCCGTGGAGCCGGACACCAGGATCTGCACTTTTTGCGGGCCACCACCTCCCGCGCGCAGGATCTCGACGTTCACGCCGTGCTTCTGGAATAAGCCCAGCTCCTGGGTCTCGAGCGCGTAGCTGAGGTTCGGGTCCGGTGTTGGGGTGAGCTCCATGAGCTTGACGGCGCCAGGCTTGGCCGCGGCCGCGGCTGACCCGGCGGCTGATGTGCTGGCCGCGGGCTTGGCCGAAGCCGAGCCGGCTGCCGCACTGGCAGGCGTTGAGGCCACCGCTGACGGCTTGGCGGCCGCCGAACCCGCCGGACTAGCCGGCCCGCTGGACGCCGGCGGCGCAGCCGGCGAGCTTGCCGGCGCGCCAGCGCCGCAGGCCGAGAGCAGCGCAGCCAGCGCCACCGCGGACATCCATGGACCTGTAGGACGATTCAGCGAAGTCATAGCACGCTATGGTACGCCAATTCGGGCGACGAGAGACGGGAAGCGGGAAACGAGGCCGGGCTCCTGCCTAGCTGGCTGCTACGCCTCGTACGGAATAGGCTTCGGTCCCGGCCCCTGGCTCACCTTGTGGGTCTCCGGTTCGAAATGGTTCTGCTGGAACGAGCCGAGCTTCTGGCTGCGGACGATGATGGCCACGGCGCGCTTGTCCAGGCTGGTCTCCGAGTGCACCAGCCAGGGCGGCACGA
Organism: Chloroflexota bacterium; assembly: GCA_036844545.1. Lineage (GTDB taxonomy): Bacteria > Chloroflexota > JAJPGV01 > JAJPGV01 > JAJPGV01 > DATGVV01. Next base: position 11,437 of record DAIUFO010000037.1, on the reverse strand, counting down.
CGTCGACCACACCGGGCTGGGCGTCGATAACTCCGGATGGGCGCAGCTCGGCGTAATCCGGCCGTGAGCCGTCGTCCACCCGCTCGTAGCGGGCGATGGCTTCGCCGCCCAGCAGCTCGCCGTAGGCGGTCCAGGTGTGAGCATGGTCGTGCACGGCGCCGGTGCGATGCGGGTCGCGCACCACGGCGTTGACCACAAAGCCGTAGTCGGAGTCCTCGTAGAACAGCAGGTTCGTGCCCATCGTCACCGGCCAGCTCTCGGAGCGGCGCTTCAGGTCCTCGTCTTCGAGCAGCGGGAGCATGAGCCCGGGGACCTTGGACCAGTGCTCCTCCGGCGGCAAGCTCTCAGACCAGAGCTCGCGCAAGGAATCGACAAACAGCGTGAAGCTTGGAGATGACACCAGGTTTTCCCTCCCTAGCCCTCTCCCACAGGGAGAGGGGATGTTTGATTAAAGACCATACAATGCGCGCGGGTTGGCGCCCAGGATTTTGTCGATGGCCTCGGGACTGAGCTCCTCGCGACCCTTGAGGCTGGCCACCAACTCTGGCTCGGTAGATGGATCGGTGTGGCCATAGTCCGAGCCGATGATGATGTGGTCCTCGCCAATGAACTTGCTCAGATAGCCCACGTCCTCGCCCACTTCGCAGGCGACGAAGAAGTTGTAGTCCTCCATCAGTTGCGGGCCATAGCGGCTGGGGTCGTCCTTGAGCTGTCGCTGCAGGTTGTGGAACACGTACGGCACCCAGGATGCGCCTGCCTCGATGAAGCCCCAGCGCAGCTTTGGGAACTGCTCGGGGATCCTGTTCTGCACCAGGTCGCGGAAGGCGATCAACGGCAGCAGGCGGATGTGGGGGAAGCTGGAGTTGCGCTCGATACTGAACACCTCGGTCCAAGCCGGGCAACCGGCGGCGGTGTGAACGCACACCGGCAGGCCAAGGCGCTGCGCTTCCTCGTATACCGGGAAGAAGTAGGGATCGTCGAGCGTCAGCTCGCGCTCGATGCCCTTGATGAACACGCCGACCGCGCCGTGCTCTTTGCCCCACCGCATCTCCTGCACAGTGGCGTCCACGGAGCGCAGCGGCGGCGCCACAACCCAGCGGATGCGGCCGCTGCTCTTGTCCGACGCATCGCCCAGGTAGCGGTTGTAGGCCTGGCACAGGCCGATCTCCAGCCCGACGTCGTCGGTCAGGTAAACCAGGAACAAGGTGGGATAGACAACCTGTTGATCGATGCCGTGCTTGTCCATATCCGCCACGCGGGCGGCCGGATCCGTGATCTCGCGGCAGGCTATCTGGATGTCGGTCCGCGCCCGGCCAAAGTCGGTCTGGCAGGGCGTGGCCAGGCTGAAACCGCCTTTGCCGGCGGGCTTGGGAAAGATGTTGCCGTCGATGAGCCATACCGCGTTGCGGCCGCCGTACAGTGTGTCGCTGGGCAGCATGGCCATCACCGGCCGGCGGGGATACAGCTCCTTGGGCAGGAAATCCCACATGGCGGCGGGCTCGCAGATGTGCGTGTCGGCGTCAAGAACAAAGGCCATGCTGCCGAGTGTACTCGGCTCGAAGAAACCGCCATGACCAACTTCCTCGCGGCTCTACGGAGCCCGTCACCTGGCGGCGGCCTACGCCGTTGTAGGTTCATAGGCTATGGCTGACTGGCGTTACGAGCAGATCGCGATCCGCGGCCAGCGGGACGAGGACGAGATCCGAAGCCGGCTGGCCACGGGCTGGGAGCTGGTCGGCTACACGCTGCGCGGCCGCGTCAGCAGCATACGCCACGCGATTGTCCGCGCCAGGCGCGCCGAGACCGCCTCAGCAATCCAGCGGCCCAAGTGGAACCGAGGCGTCAAGCAACTCCACAAGTAGCCGCGTGGCTTCAGCCGAGACCGTAGGCTGTGAGTGCCGTTGTGCGCAGGATGTGCTCGCGATCCGTTTCTGAAAGCGTTTCGAGGTTGCGCCACTCGTCCAACTGCGCGACGTAACCCGGCAGGTCCAGCTCGTGCGGGAAGTCCGAAGCCATGAATAAATGCTCGGCCCCCACCGCCGCGATGGCCAGCGGCAGAGCCGACTCGTACACCTCGGCCGAGATGCAGATAGGGCAGCCCCGCACGTAAGCGCTGGGCTTCTTCTTGAGCGGCGAGCGGTTGGGCTGCCATTTCTCGTCCATACGGTCCATGAAGTACGGCAGCCAGCCGCAGCCGGCTTCGAGGTAGCCCACCTTCAATTTGGGAAAGGTCTCGAACACGCCTTCGAAGATCATGCTGCCCATCTCGACCATCTGGCCGAACGGATGCTGGAACAGGATCTTGGCCGAGCCTAACCCGTTCATCAGCTCGCGGCCGCGCGACAGGTGTGCGCCGTGGATGCCCAGGAAGCAGCCGATCTTCTCGGCTTCCTGGTACACCGGCCAGTAGTCGGGGCTGCCCAGCGGCTTGGGCAGCTGCGTGGCCGGCAGCACCACCGGCATGCCCAGCTCGAGATGGGCTCGCCGCAGCTCGCGCACCGCCTCAGGGACGTTCTGCATCGGGATGAGAGCGGTGCAGATAAGGCGGTCGCTGAATTTCATGTAGCGCTCGTGCGCCCAGGTGTTGTAGGCGCGGGCCAGGTAGGGCGCGATCTCCGCGTCCTCGCACATGCCAAAGGTCAGGGCGTCAGTGGGGTACAACACTGCGCGCTCGATACCGACTTCGTCGGCGAACGCCAGCCATTTGTCGGGTGTGGGATCGAGCCGGTAGGGCAAATGGCCGTTGCGCAGGAAGGGCCGGGTGCGGTTCTCGGTGGCCTGCCAGGAGGGGAACAAGCCGTGCGTGCGGCCGATGATGCGCTGGCCTTTGAGGGGCTCGTCGAGGCAATCGATGATCTCGTCGGGCAGCTCGTCCAGGTGCCCGTCGGCGTCGATGATTTGCAGCTTGTCGCTCATGCCACAGGGACGGCGAAGTCCCGCCCAACCTCTTCAAAAGATGCCCCGGCAGGCAGCATCCGGTCGCCGGAGCGGACCCGGTACGTCTCGCCGTGCTGGGCAGCGTAGGGCTCGCGGCCGGCTTGCAGATCCTCGACCAGCTCCAGCAGCAGCCGGCGAACGTGGATGACGGCCGTATCCGCGGAGCCGAGGTGCTCGCGTGTGCGGTCAACGATCGAGCCCATGCCTTCCTGCACGGCATGGTCCTGGTCGCGGATGCCCTTGATGCCAGTGTACGACTGGGTGCGCTGCACCTGCCGGTCGATCAGGTAGTCATTGGCGCTGTTACGAAGGGCACGGAACGTGGTGGGGTCCAGCTCGGAGTAGACGTAGTCCCAGGTTTCGATCCTGGCCACGTCCTCAGGCGTGAGCGGCTTGTCGGGCCGCCAGGCGACGGTGAAGCCGAGCATGTGCTCGTCGTCAATGGGCACAGCGCCTGTGAAATCGATGGGGGCGCCCGGCCGCGCCGGAATCATGGTGAAGCTGGGCAGCAGGAATTGGGTCATGCGCCAGTAGTCGGTCTCGTCCGAAGCCTGCCGCTGGGCGCCGATCAGCAGGCCGTACTCGGTGGGCAGGACGGAGAAGCGGGGCGCGCCCTCTGACTGCACCACCGTGGTAGCGTCACCCAGGCCGCGGAGGGCGCTGCGGTGCAGGAAGGAGATGTGGCTGGAGTCGACCTCACCCTCGACGTTCTGGAGCCAGCTGCAGTCCTGGATGCGCTTGTGAGCGTACACGTGGTCGCCGGGCACGAGCGTCCACTCCAGCCGAGGCAGCTCTGGCGCCGGATCGTGGGGGCCCATGTAGACCCAGACAACCTTGCCGGCCTCGCGCGCGGGGTAGGCCAGCTGGCTGACCTTGTGCTTGAAATTGCTCTCGGGCGGCTCGTTGGGCATGTCGACGCAGTTGCCGTGGACGTCGAACTTCCAGCCGTGGTACACGCAGCGCAGGCCGCGGTCCTCATTGCGGCCGAAGAACAGCGAGGCCCCGCGATGCGGGCAGTTGGCCGCCAGCACGCCCACCTGGCCGTTCGAGTCTCGGAAGGCGACCAGGTCCTCGCCCAGCAGCCGCAGCCGAACCGGCGGACAATCCGGCCCCGGCAGCTCCGGCGAGAGCATGGCCGGCAGCCAGAAGCGCCGGACCAGCGCGCCCATGGCCGTGCCCGGGCCGACGCGGGTCAGCAGCTCGTTTTCGGCCTGGGTGAGCACGTTACGAGTTTGCCAGGCCGCGGTCCTCGGCGCTCTTGACGAACGAGGGCTCGATCACCTTGTCGAAATTGAAGTCCTTGGCATTGGCGTTCTGCTGCTTGATGTTGGCCGTGATGGTCTGGTACTGCTCGATTCTCGGATACGGGTAGGGAGGGTGGATGGCGCTGTGGTACTCGTAGGCGTACTTGATGAGACGCTCGTCCTCGGTCTTGTAGTATTTGCGCACCACCCGTTCGCCCAGGGCACGGTCTTTCTTCTCCAGGGCCGTCGCTTGCACGAGCGAGTCGATGAATTTCTGCATGAGCTCGCGATGGGCACTGGCCCAGGAACGCTGAGTGAGGATGACCGCGGCCGCCGACGGCAAGCCCATCGTGGCCAGGTCGTACAGGGCGTGGAAGCCTTTGTCTTCGATTTCCAGATCATCCGGCGGCTGCTGCAGGATGCCCTGGACGACGCCGTTCAGGAGGCCGGCAACGGTGGCCGTCTTGCTGGCGCCGAGGGGCACGATGGTCACGTCCTTGTCTGGAACGAGGCCGATCTTGCGCAAGCTGTCGCGCGTGCCGGTATCGGTCGTTGAGCCCGGGCGGGTAACGCCGAGCTTCTTGCCGACGAGGTCCTCTTTGGTCTTGATGCTGGACGCCACTTCCATCTTGAAGGTGTAAACGGGCGCCAGTGTGGCCGCGATGATCACGTCCGCGCCGCCAGCCGCCGCCGCCATGGCCTCGGAGCCGCCGATCGTCGAGATCTCCACGTCGCCCCCCAGCAGCGCGCTGATGCCCGTCGTACTTTCGACCAGCCTGAGGTCCAGGTTGAGCCCGTTCTTGTCGTAGATGCCGGCTTCTTTCGCCACCCAGGTGACCATCTGGTCGCCGGCGATCTGGCTGTGCGACATGGTCAGCTTGGCCAGGCCCTGCTGGGCCGCGGAGGGTTTGGCCGCCCCGCTCGGGCTGGCCGTTTGGGGCGGCGCGCTGCCGGCCGGCGGGGCCTGCGACGAGCCGCCGCAGGCGGCAAGGAGGACGGCACACAAGGCAATGGACGCTGAGAGCCTCATAGTGGCCCGAGGATAAAGACAGGCTCCGCCGCTGTCAAACCAGCCCTCCCGACTATGATGCCAGCGTCACTGTGATTTCCCCGTGGACCTTCACGCCGTGGAGAACGCCGGCCAGGTCATCGCCGGGCGCCCGCTGGCCCAGACCAAAGTAGGAGTTCACCTCAGCTCCGAGCAGCAGAATCAGCGAGATTACCCAGAACCACATGGTCAATATCGCCAAGAGACCTGCAACAGAGCCAAATTGGCTCTTGCCCATGTGGCCCGCGTAAATGGGAAACGCGAGGGTCGCGGCTTCGAACAGGATGGCGGCCACTAAGGCGCCGCGCCATGTGTGTCCCCAGGCCATCTTGACGTTGGGAACAATGAAGTAGATCAGGAAGAACAATGCGAACGCGAAGGCGATGCCAATGGCAAACCCTCCGGCCGCGAAGAGCAGTCCGATTCCAGGCAGGTTGCCGAAGTGCTCGCTGAGGCCTTTATAAGAGCTGCTGATGCTGGACGCCAGGAAGGACAACGGCGTGAGTACGGCGAAGATGACAATCATGGCTATCGACATCAGCTTTTGCCAGACGAAGTCACGATCTTTGGTCCGGTAGATCAGGCTGAAACAGTTCTCCATGACCCCGAAGAGGCTCGTTCCCGTCCACAGCAGCGCCGCAAAGCTGATGATGGTGGTGATCTTCGAAGCATCGCTCCAATGGAAGCTGGCCAGGATGGAGTTGAAGTCGATGTTAAGCCCGTTCTGCCCGTTGGCCGCGGCAGGAATGGCGCCATTCAGGCTGCTGCCGATGCTCTGGACCATCGAGGTAGGCAGGAATAGTGCAGACAAGGCAAGCACACCCAGCAGCAGGGGAAAGATGGCGCCAAGAAAATTGTAAGCCAGCATGGAGCAGAGGTTCATGGCCCGGTCGTTGCCGAACTTCTTCATGAAAGCTTGGGCGTGACCCTTCGCGCTCTCCGGATGCGCGGCCAATGTCGGAAGGAGGCGGCCCGTGTCCACGCGCTCTGCTGATTTGATTGTTTGCATGCCTGGTTGAGACCTCCGACTTCCGTCAGATGGACGCTTGCTCCACGCGCAAGGCATGTGCCATGGGCTGATCGGCGGCGCCGGTCCGATCCTTGCTACCCTCAAACACAGGGACATAGCCCATTGCGGGCAGAAATGAGCAACCCATGAGAAAAGAAACCGAAAACGAGCGAACCATCATCTCCGGCCAGTCGAAGGGCGTCAGGAAGCACAACAGGCGGGCAAAAGCTCTCCTCCTTCGAGCAGGAACGCAGCGGCCGCCCGTTCGACCAACCCGAGCGCCGGTGCCGGCTTAGTGCTGATGCCCGAGATCCGCTCCATCCCCAAGTGTGCGTGCGGCCACAGTGATGCAGCCCACGGTCCAACCCCCAAATGCGGCTTCTGCACCTGCCCCAGATTCCAACTGGATCATGTGGCCGAGCAGATCGTCGCGCCGGGCGGCTTGTTACGAGTCAGCACGACCAATCGCCAGGCACTTCGTTCCTAGCGATAGGGCACCAATGACCTGTGGGTAACCAGAGCCAGTGTCAAGCACCGGCTTGCCACCAACCCGCCGGTCTCATTCTCCGCGGGGTGGCCCTGTGCGCGGCGAATGCTGATGAAATCGAGGTTCGCGCCAAAGAGCAGGGCCTCAACACTCGCGTTTCGTCGGGCGCCAGCCTGGTTTCCCTGCTCGGTCGCCCTACGCGTTTGCGCCCAAGTCGCCACGCTTAGCGCCTGATGGTCGGTTGGGCCGGTAGGTCATGAACGTTTGCTCATGACATAGTGCCGGGTCAGGGTGAGACTACTTTCATAATGTACTTTGCCATCGCCGTCGTCATCATCGTGATCTTCATCGCCAGTTCGGCGGTCAAGATCGTCCAGGAGTACGAGCGAGGTGTCATCTTCCGCTTGGGGCGCATCCAGGGAGCCAAGGGGCCTGGCCTGTTCTTCATCGTGCCGATCATCGACAAGATGACGCGCATCGACCTGCGCACCGTCACCCACGAGGTGCCGCCGCAAGAGGTGATCACCCGCGACAACGTCACCGTCAAGGTCACGGCCGTCGTGTTCTACCGTGTGGTCAACCCGAACGATGCCGTGACCAAGGTGGCGGATTACATGCGGGCAACGTCGCAAATCTCGCAAACGACGCTGCGCAGCGCTCTTGGCCAGGCCGACCTGGACCATCTGCTGAGCAACCGCGAGCAGCTCAACCAGCAGATCCAGAAGATCATCGACGAGTCCACCGAGCCGTGGGGCATCAAGGTGGGCGTGGTCGAGATCAAGGATGTGGAGCTGCCACCAACCATGCAGCGCGCCATGGCCCGACAAGCGGAGGCCGAGCGTGAAAAGCGGGCCAAGATCATCGCCGCCGAAGGGGAGTTCTTGGCCTCCCAGCAACTGGCCGCCGCGGCCCACGTCATCGCGGCACAGGAAAGTGCGCTGCAGCTGCGCTACCTCCAGACGCTGACCGAGATCGCGGTGGAGAAGAACTCGACGATCATCTTCCCGCTGCCGATCGACATCATCGAGCCCTTCCTGAACGCGGTAAAGCGCTTCGGCGGCAGCGACGACGCGGTTCCCGTGCCTGGCGGCCAGGACGGTAACGGGGCGGCCGTCCCCGCCGCCGGCCCCTGATTGGACCGTCACTTAAAGTCGCGTCTGTCCCCGGTTGAGCGGCGTCTCGCACTGCTTAAGAGCGTGCCGCTCTTTTCGGGCATGGCCGATGAAGCGCTTCATCCGCTCGGCGCTTGCCTGCAGGCGCGAGAGTGCGCTTCGGGAGAGCTGGTGTGCGTACTGGGTGAGCCCGGCGAAACGATGTACTTTATCGTGTCGGGCGAGGTCAAGATCAGCCTCCCTGGACCCAATGGCGGTCAGATTGTCGTGGCGACGCTTGGAGCATCGAATTTCTTTGGTGAGCTGGCCTTGATTGATGGCCAGCCCCGATCGGCCAACGCGACGTCGACCGGACCGTCGCACTTGTTGGTCCTGTCACGGGATGACTTTCTGGACTTCCTTGGCCAGCACCGTCAGGCACTCCAGAACCTGCTGCTCGGACTCAGCCGCCGGTTACGTGAGGCTAACCACCTACTCCAGGAGCTCGCTGCCGCCTCGCGAGCTGAAGCGTTGCCAGCTGATGAACAAACCGTCATGACGGACTGCGCGGTTCCTGCCACACTGATGGCGTAGCCCCGCTCGAGCGCTCGCCGGTCAGGCAAGTTCTCTAGGCAGGCAGAAGGGAAAATCATGTCACCAGGCGCCGAGCCACAAAAAGTTGTACGCCAAGAAGAGGTCGTCAGCATCGTTCAAGAGCCGGCCAGCTCCGCAGCGGCGCCGGCCGTCGAAGAAACCGAGCAGGTCGTTCGCAGCCAGGCGGGCGTCGAGCGACGTGAACGCGTGGTCACCGATGCCGCGGGCGGCGTCGAACACCGCGACCGCGTTGTCCGCGACGTCGCGACCGAGCACCTGCTGCGAGTCGCCAAAGTCTGCCAGTTGGTGTGGCTGTGCGCGGGCATCGTCGAAGCGCTGATAGGCCTGCGCGTGCTGTTGAAGCTCATTGGCGCCAACCCCAATAACGCCTTCGCGGCCTTCGCCTACAACGCGGCGGCCCTGTTCTTGGCGCCGTTCTTCGGGCTGACTGGCAGCCCCGCCGCCGGCGGCAGTGTGCTGGAAGTCCCGTCGATCATCGCTATGCTGGTGTATGCGTTCGTCGCTTGGGGACTAGTGCGAGTCATCGGGCTGCTGTTCGACCGGCCCATGACCCGCGGCTCCTCGACCTACGATCGCTCCCGGTTTTGAGTGGCTTCTACTGCTTGACATGCCCTCACCTGATCTGACTCGGGCCATTGCGCAGGCGGTCCAGCTCCGTACGGAGCCTCAGCGCTTGCAAGCCGGCGGCGAGCCGGAACGGGTGCAGCTGGCCAGCGTCCTCGAACATCTGCCAATTGGCGTGCGCATCGCCGAAGCTCCCTCCGGCAGGATCATCTTCGGCAACTCCCATCTTCAGGACATCCTGGGGCAGCCCGGTCTACCCCTGGCGAGCGTCGAAGAATACAGCAACTGGACGGGCTTCCACCCGGATGGGCGGCGGTTGCAGCCGCATGAGTGGCCACTGGCCAGGGCGGTCCGGTTTGGAGAGGTTACCGACAACGAAGAGCTGCAGTGCTCGCGGGGCGACGGCACGCGTATCTGGCTGGCGATCAGCGCATCCCCCATCTATGACGTTGATGGCTGGACCATTGTCGCGGGCGTGGAGTCCCTCACGGATATCGACGCGCGCAAGGGGGCCGAAGAGCGGGTCAGCGCGCTGGAGGAGCTGGACCGTCTCAAGGACGAAGCCATCGCCATTGCCAGCCACGACATCACCGGGCCGATCACCTCGATGAGCGGTTATGCCCAGCTCCTGCTTCGCCATCTGGCGAAACCAGAACCCAACACGCAGCTCCTCGAGGAGGGCCTCACTGCTATACGTGAGCAGGCGACCCTCATGGGACAGCTCGTGGTCAGCCTGCTCGACTCGTCTCGCATCCAGGCTGGGGCGATGGCCCTACAGATAGCTCCATGCGACCTAGAGGAGTGCCTCGCCGGCATGCTCGCCCGGCTCAATCCTAGTGAGCGCGGGCGGATCGCCGTCAGGCTGGATGATGTGCCGCTGGCGGGCGCCTGGGACCAGCAGAAGATCGAGCAGGTGCTGGCGAACCTCATCCGCAATGCGCTGAAGTACTCAGCCGGGGACTCGCAGGTCAACGTGGCGGCGAAAGCGCAGGATGGCCAGATCGAGGTTGCCGTCAGCGATCGGGGCATTGGAATCCGCGCGGACGAGCTGCCGGTCGTCTTCGAACGCTTTTACCGCGCACCTGAAGCGCTGACCGCCGGCTTGCCCGGCGCCGGGCTAGGCCTGTACATCTGCCGGGGCATCGTAGAAGCGCATGGCGGCCGCCTCTGGGCTGAATCGGCCGGGCAGGGCCAAGGCGCCACGTTCCGCTTCAGGCTTCCCCGGCGGCAAACGAGGTTGCTTTCAGAAACGTAATCAACGGGACTATAGTTTATGCAGTAACATGCATAAACCATCTGACGTTGCCGAACCCCGGTTAGATACGGAAGACACCGTCTCAGAGGACGGGCTCGCCGCCTATTTACGCGAGATCCGATCCGCTGCCTTGCTGACAGCTGCTGATGAGACCGAGCTGGCCAAGCGGGTTGAGGCCGGCGATCAGGAAGCCAAGCGTCTCTTCGTCGTCGCTAACCTCAGGCTCGTCGTCAACATCGCCAAGAAGTATCAGGGTCGAGGGTTTCCGCTGCTGGACCTGATCCAAGACGGCAACCTGGGCCTCATCAGGGCCGTCGAGAAATTCGACTGGCGACGAGGCTTTCGGTTCTCCACGTATGCGTCGTGGTGGATCCGTCAGGCTGTTACACGGGCGCTGGCGGAGCGCGGCCGAACCATCCGCGTCCCCATCCTCTTGGGCCAGAAGTTGTCGAAGGTCCGAGCGGCCACCGAGCTGCTGCTGCAGCGCCTTGGTCGAGATCCCTCGGATGAGGAGCTGGCTGCTGAGCTGGACCTCACGGCGGACGAATTGAACGACCTCTTTCGCAGCACGGCGGCCCCGGTTTCACTCGAGATGCCGGTGGGCGAGGATGAAACGGATGTGCTCGGCGACATGCTGCCGGACGAACGCGCGGCGGCGCCCGAGGCCGTGGCCCTCGATGGGGCTCTCCGTGAGGAAGAGAGCTATGCCTTCGAAAAGGTCCTCACCAATCGTGAACGTTTGGTCCTGGACCTACGTTTTGGCGTGGAAGGCTCTCGGGCGTACGCACTCGACAGTATTGGTGGACAGCTCAAACTGACCAAGGAGAGAGTACGTCAGATTGAGAACCAGGCGCTGAGAAAGCTGCGAGCGGCGCCGGCAGCCCAGCACCTGAGGCCACTCAGCTAGGTAGACAGCTGGTCGCCATCTGACGGTATGCGATCAGGGCACACTTGACGCTGTCCACCTCGGTTTCAACCGGGTTCAGCAGGCCCTCAACCGCGGCCAGGTTGCCAGCCTTCGCTTCGCGTTCGACATCGCTCAGCAGCCTGACCAGGCGCGCAGCACCGAAGACGCCGCTGCTGCCTTTCAGCCCGTGCGCCGCCTTGGCGACGTGCAGTTTGTTGCCGGCCGCTAGCGTGACTTTCCGGCGGTAATGGCTTTTTAGCCGGGACGGGCGTCGTGTACC
>DAIUFO010000036.1:4546-17518 GCA_036844545.1 Chloroflexota bacterium | reverse complement strand
CGCGACAAGCGGGACGCCGTCTGCGCCAGCTGCGCCCGCGGAGCACCTTGAGCCAGGCGCTTTCGCAGATAGCTCACCAGCTCCTCCAGCTCGGCCAGCCGCTGGACGATCACCTGCCGCGGCTCGTCCATCAGCACGGCGGCGCGGGCGGCATGCTGCCAGTGATCGGCCTCGCGGGCCGCTTCCTCTAGGGGATGGCCCTCCGTCAGGTAGCGCTTGATCAGCGCGATGCGCTCCAACGCTCGAAAGTCGTAGCGTTTCTTGCCGGGCGTGCCAAGCGCGCGCACCAAGCCCTTGTGCGTCCAATAGCTCAGCTGCCGCACGGATACGCCGGTAATCCGGGCCGCCTCGCCGATGCTGAGGCGCAGTTTATCGAGCAGGTGCTCTTGGATGGTTGGTGTCAAGATGTTGGCCCCACGGAGGCAGGACTTACAAGCTACCACAATTCTTGCCTCGCGGCAATCGGTTACGTTTAGGCTGACTTGGCTTCGAGACCCCGCAGCGCCGTCAAGAACCGCCGCCAGCGTGGCGCCCGAGGTGGCGCCAGCGGCCGAGCCACGATCGCCATCGGCTTCCTGCTGGTGTTCTCGGTGGCCGGCATATTTGCCTTGGTTACACCTTTCTTGGCGGCCTTCTCCGCCTATGCCTACGCGGCCGACGCCCTGAGCCAGATCAACTTCACCAGCCACGAGGCCACGTTTCAGACCAGCACCATTACCGACCGCAACGGCAAGAAGCTGTACGAGTTCGTCGATCCGCTGGCGGGCCGCCGCACCCAGATCCCGCTGGCTCAGATCCCAGAGACGCTGCGTGACGCCACCATCGCCATCGAGGACAAGGACTTTTACACCAACCCCGGCTTCGACGTCCGGGGCATGGCCCGCGCGCTGTACGACGACTTCACCAACCGCAGCCTGGTCGAAGGCGCCAGCACCATCACCCAGCAGCTCGTGAAGCGCGTCTATCTGTCCGACGAGCAGACCTTCCAGCGCAAGCTCAAAGAGATCGCCATGGCCTACACGCTCTCCAAAGAGAAGAGCAAAGACGAGATCCTGGAGATGTACCTCAACCAGATCTACTACGGCAACCAGGCTTATGGGATCGAGGCGGCATCCGAGACCTATTTCGGCAAGACTGCTATCAAGCTCGACCTTGCCGAGGCGTCGCTGTTGAGCGGCGTCCCCCAATCGCCCAGCGAATATGACCCCATTACCAACCTGAAAGCCGCCAAAGGCCGCCAGCTCGAAGTGCTGAGCGCGATGGTCAACCAGGGTTATCTCAGCCAGCAGCAAGCCCTCGAGGCATACAACGAGGAGTTGCGCTTCGCCACGCAGCGCACCGATATCCAGGCGCCGTGGTTCGTGTTCTACGTCCGTGACCTGCTGGAAAAGAAGTACGGCCCGCGGTTCCTGTACAACGGGCTGACCATCAAGACCACGCTCGACCTGGACATGGAGAACCAGGCCCAGAAGACGATCCAGGATCAACTGGCCAAGGTGCCCAAGGAAAAGAACGTCAACAACGGCGCTCTGGTAGCCCTCGACCCGCGCACCGGCCAAATCCTGGCGATGGTCGGCTCACGGGATTACAACCAGAACTTCCCCGACGGCACCATGGACGGCAAGTTCAACGCCGCCACCGGTATGCTGCAGCCTGGCTCATCCTGGAAGATATTCGAGTACGCGGCCGACTTCCTCAAGGGCAAGACGCCGGCATCGACCATTGACGACACGAGGGTGACCAACGAGTTCCCCAACTTCGACGGCACCTTCTACCGCCCTGAGAACTACGACAAGAAGTTCCATGGCCGGGTGACGTATCGCATCGCCCTGGACAACTCGCTGAACGTGCCGGCGGTCAAAGTCCTCAAGGACGCCGGCATCCACGAAACGCTGCAGCTGGCCCACAGCTTAGGTATCAGCACCATCAACGACGAGAGTCAGGTGGGCCTGTCGCTGGCCTTGGGCACCGGCGAGGTGACGCCGCTGGACATCACCTCGGCCTATGGCGTGTTCGCCAACGGCGGCCAGCGCGTGCCGCCCACGCCGATTCTGAGCATTACCGACAGCAACGGCAAAGTCATCGAGCAGTTCCAGCAGCCGGCGGCTTCGCAGGTGATCAAGCCCGAGTACGCCTATCTGCTCACCAGCATCCTGTCCGACGACAAATCGCGCTGCACGCCGCGGGTATGCGAGTTCGGCCTGCACTCCGTGCTCGAGCTGCCCGATCGGCCAGCCGCGGCCAAGACCGGCACATCGGAGGAATTCCGAGCCAACTGGACCATCGGCTACACACCGAATCTCGTCGTGGGGGTGTGGGCCGGCAACAGCAACCACCAGCCGATGCGGAACGTCATCGGCATCGACGGCGCTGGTCCCATCTGGCACGACTTCATGGAGTATGCGGAGAAGGGCAAGCCTGCCGCCAGCTTCACCAAGCCGCCGAACATCGTCACCATGCAAGTGTCGTCCGTGACAGGCTTTATTCCGAATCCCGGCGAGCCGTCGTACAGCGAGGTGTTCGTGAAGGGCACCGAGCCTAAGCAGCGCTCAACCTACCAGCCACTGACGCATGACCAGGCTGTGGCGACGGCAACCGCCGTGGCGGCCTATGCCACTGCCTTGGCCCAGGGGACGCCGTTGCCGGCTGGCGTCTCGCTCACACCGCCGGCCATTCCCACTGCCGACGCCGCCGCCACGGCCACGGCCGCGGCGAATGCCACGCCGGTTGCCAGCGGCACAGCTGGCGCCAGCGGCGCCCCGGCGGCCAGCGCGAGCGCCGGCGCTCGCGCGTCACCTCAGCCGGCTGTCTCGGGCACGCCGACGCCGACTGCGCGTGCCGGTACCGTCAGGGTCAGCGTGCCCAACGTGGTGGGCCTGTCTCAGTCACAGGCGGAGATCACCATCCGCGCCAGCGGGCTCACCGTGGGCACGGTTACCTATTCGAATCCCGGTGGTTCCTCCCCGGTCGGCACCGTCCTCGGCCAGAACCCGGCGCCCGGCCAGCAGGTGGACGTCTCCAGCAACGTCACGATGGTGGTCCGCCGGACCTAGCGAGCTACCTATTCAGCGGGTATACGCCGATGACCACCGGCATGGTGAAGTCGACCGAGCACTCCAGCCCGATCTTCTGCTGCCGCCGCAGGTTGGCCACAACATCGGCCACGTCTTGCGGCAGACCGATGTAGACCTTCTGCCCGTTATCCTGGATCGTGCCCATCTCGTCGGGGGTGATCTCGAACCGTCGCCGCAGCTCGGGAATGGGGACGTAGGACTTGCTGCGGATGTACCAGAACAGCTTGCCGGAGTTGATTCGCTTTGACCGCTGGGGCGCGCGCGCCTCTTCCTCCTCGTCGACGACCTCGAGTGCTGTTTCTCGCGGCTCGAAGAGGAAGGCCGTGCCGCGCTCAACGGGCAGCGGAATGTAGTCCGCCGGCAGCTCGCCTTCGCGCGTCTCGAGCTCGGTGGTCGACTCCGCCGGCCGGGGCTCGCCAGCCCCTCCTCGCCCGCGCCGCCGGCGCCGCCGGTGCGCCTCCTCGCCGCCGTCGAGCGGTTGCCGCTGTTCGGGCCGAGTGCCCGATCCTTGCGTCGCGCCCTCAGCGCCGAGGCTCGGTGGGATAGCGCCGAGCCCTGCACCACGACCTCCCCGCCCGCGCCGCCGTCTCCGGCCCGGAGGGCGTGCACCCTCGCCTCCCGGACCCTGCGCCCCTGCGAAGAACCCTGGCGGCGGCGGAACCCCACCTTCCGGCGGCGTGCCCTCGGGAGCGCCCGGCGATGGCCTGCGCGGGCCGCGGTAGTGTCGTCGGTTTGGCATCCGTGCCGATTATGACACCCGGCCCCAGCGTTGCGGGAAGCGTGCTACATTACCGGCGGACCAGCGCTGATGGCCATCAAAATCATCATGCCCCAGCTTGGCGAATCGGTCAGCGAAGGCGTGGTCGGTCGCTGGCTCAAGCAGGTGGGCGATCGCGTCGAGCGGGACGAGCCGCTGGTCGAGATCGTTACCGACAAGGTCAATGCGGAGATTCCGGCCGCCGCCTCGGGCGTCCTCAAACACATCGCCGTGCAGGAAGGCCAAACCGTCGCCGTGGGCACCGAGATAGCCGTGCTGGACGAGGACGGCTCGACAGCCACACCAGATCGCCCGCCGCCATTGGCCGACGCCGGCGGCTTCTTCAGCGGCGACGAGGACGACCTTCCCTCGCCCGCCGCGGCGGGCGAGGGCCAGGGTGAGGGAACCCCAACCGCCAATGATCACGGCGCACGAACCTCGCCACTGGTGCGACGCCTAGCCCAAGAGCACGGCGTCGATCTGTCCCAAATTCAAGGCTCCGGGCTCAACGGCCGAGTCACCAAAGAAGACATCCTGGCGCACGTGAACAGGGTCCCTGCCCCTCCGCCGGGGGAGAGGCTTCGTGAGGGCACTCCGGCCTCCGCCGCTGTTGGCCAGACCATCAAGGTCTCCCCCTTGCGGCGCATGATCGCCGAGCACATGTCGCAATCCAAAGCCACGGTGCCTCACGCCACCACCTTCATGGAAATCGACATGACGCCTTTGGCTCGCCGCCGCCAGGCCGTCCGTGCAGACTTCCAACTCCGCGAAGGCGTGGACCTGACCTTCCTGCCCTTCGTCGTCCATGCCGCCATCCAAGCCCTGCAGCGCTTTCCGACCATGAACGCCGAATGGGCCGGCGACAAGATCCTGCTGAAAGCCGAAGCCAACATCGGCATCGCCGTGGCTGTCGAGGATGGTCTGCTGGTACCAGTCATCCACCAGGCGGCGCAGTACAGCATTGCCGGCCTGGCGCGTAAGGTCCGCGAGCTGAGCGACAAGGCCCGCGCCGGCAAGCTGGCGCTCGAGGACGTCCGCGGCGGCACCTTCACCGTCAACAACCCCGGCGCCTTCGGCACGGTCCTTTCGGTCCCAATCATCAACGCCCCGCAAGCCGGCATCCTCACCATGGACGCCATTGTCAAGCGCCCCGTGGTGCTGGCGGACGACGCTATCGGCGTCCGCTCGATCATGAACCTCGGTCTGGCCTTCGACCATCGGGTCAACGACGGCATGACCGCGGCGCGCTTCCTGGCTGCCGTGAAGGAGCACCTGGAGCAGAAGGCGCCCGAGCTGGTCTGATTTTCGCCGGCATGTGATCTACCGCATAGCCATCACCTTGCCGTCAGGCGTAACGTTTCATTGCGGGGGCCGGCGCACAGACAAAGCGCATGCCTGGAAACTGATAGGAGGGCACGCACATGCGCGGCTTTGCGGCACACCGAACGTTCGCTTCAATCTTCGGACTGAGCACACTGCTGCTCGCCGGCTGTGGTGGGAATGGCGCGCCGGCCGCATCAAGCCAGCCATCATCGAGCCCGGCCGCGGGGTCGGTGTCGGCCGCCGCGAAGGCACCGCCGAGCAGTCCCGCGACCAGCGCCGCGGCCAAGCCATCGGCCCCGGCCGCCACCAGCTCCATCAAAGTCGGCGCCCAAGAGCTGCAAACCTTCAGCGGGCACAAGAACTTCGTCACCTCGCTGGTGTTCGCACCCTCCGGCGGCGCGCTCGCCAGCGGCAGCCTCGATCAGGAAGTCAAAGTCTGGGACGTCGCCAGCGGCCAGGCTTCGAAAACGCTCGATCAACCCGGCCAGGCCGTCAACAGCCTGGCCTACACCAAAGACGGCAAGCTGCTGGCCAGCGCCGGCGGCAACATCGTCATGGTTTGGGATGCGGCCAGCGGCAAGCAGGCCATCAAGCCCATAAAGGCACAGACCAACCCCACCCACCTGGCGGTGGCCTTCAGTCCCGACGGCAAGACGATGCTGGTCGGCACGCGCGATGGCCTGAAAGCCTACGACCCCGCGACGGGTGATCTGGGCAAGACCACCTATCAGGGCTCCGCCGGGCAAGTCGAGTCCATCGCCTTCAGCCCCGACGGTTCGCTGGTCGCCTCGGCCTCGGGCACGACGGTCGATCTGCTCGATGCCGCCACTGGCCAGCCCAAGCAGAAGCTGACCGGCCATACCAAGGATCTGCTGGCGGTGGCTTTCAGCCCCGACGGCAAGACGCTCGCCAGCGCCGGCCACGACGGCATCAAGCTGTGGGACGTGGCCAGCGGCAAGGAAGCCAAAGGCCTGGTTGGCGGCGCCAGCGCGGCGGCCACCTCGGACCTCCTGGCCCTGGCCCAGATCGATACTTCCGGCGTAGCCTTCAGCCCCGATGGCAAGCTCCTAGCCGCCGGCGGCAGCTCTGGCCTGCGGCTCTGGGAGATGCCCTCGGCGCAGCCCGTGAAGGCGCCTGACACCTGGAGCTCCATGCCCCCGGGTGGCCGCGCCGGGGCAGTGAACGCGGTAGGCTTCTCGCCCGACGGCAAGACGCTGGCCAGCGGCGACAACAACAAGATGGTGAAGCTATGGCAAATCGGCTGATTCTCGCACGGCGAGTCGCTCCCATCGTTCTAGCGCTTGCTCTGGTCATGCCGGCTTCGGCTGTTCACGCCGACGATGGCGTCACCTACAGTCCGTCCCCCGGCTATGCCGGTTCCACAGAGCAGTTCAACGCTTGTGGTTTCCAGCAGGGCGAAACCGCCGATCTAATCCTCGACGGCAGCAACGTTGCCCAGGCCACCGCCGACACCGGCTGCGTCCATATCAGCCAGCAAACGCCTTTGGACATTGCGCCCACGACGCACAACGTCAGCATCAAGGGCGAGCAATCAGGTACGGAGCAGATTGGCATTTATCTGGTCATGCCGCCAACCGTCCCCTCTCAACCGGCGCCGGTGTTACCGGGCGGTAGTGCCCTAGTGATGGGCCTGTTCTTCGCCCCTGGACGCGCGCCCATCCTGCTCTCTGGTGGCAACATCCCACCGGCCCCGGGTATCACTGATCTGGACGGCGGGCTCCTTGCCCAGGTCACCGTGCTGCCGAACACGCCGCCTGGCGCTTACCCCATGATCATCCAGGACAATCCCTGGCTGACCAATCCGCCACTCGTGATAATCACCGTCCTGCCGCAGCCATCAGATGCGCCCCCCAGCGCTCAACCCAGCGGCGGCTGGACCCTGACCGCCACGTCGACACTCTCGCGCGACAGCAGCAACGCAACGGTGAAGGCCAGCGGCGTCATGGCCGCGCCCTTCACGGTCTCGAATGGCCAGCTGAGCGGCCAGGGCCAGCTGAACATCAGTGTGGACTTGAAGGTGACGGACGCCAGCTGCCATGGCTCATCTCAGGTGCCGTTCGCCGTCGGTGGGACCCAGCAGGACGGCATGTTCCATTTCGTCCTGAGTGGCGTCAACGCCAGCGCGCCCGTCACCGTGACCTGCGACAACGGCATGAGCTTGCCTTTCGCGTTGCCGGCTGGCGCGGGCGCCGCCCCCTTCGACATCGAAGCTACGGACGGCAAGGCCATTGACTTGGACGGGAGCAATACCTTCCTGATGGTGCCGCAGACCTTCACCGGCCACACCCACGTCGTGGTCGCGAAGGCTTAGCCTTCGGCCAGCCGCCGCATCAGCGGAATGTCCACCTCCACGCCCAGGCCAGGCCCGTCTGGAACGCGGATGAAGCCGCCCCGCTCCAACTGCAGCGGCTCGCGCAGAATGGGCGTATCGTCGCGCGGCGAGATGCGCTCGATGTTGTACTCCTGGGCATAAGGCACGTTGGTGGACGACGCCAGGAAGTGGAGGTGGGCGACCGTCGCCACCGTCGGCTGGACGTTGTTGACAGTCAACGGCAGCCGCAGGACGGACGCGAGCGCGTCGATTCGCTGCAGCTCGGTAAAGCCGCCGACGCGGGTGATGGTTGGCTGCAGGATGTCGATGCGGCCATAGCGCGCCAGGTCGTGCAGCTGCCAGCGGTTGTAGCAGCGCTCGCCCGCGGCCACAGCGATGTCCAGCGCATCGGCAACGGTTGCCATTCCGTCGTAGTCCAGCGCGTTTACCGGCTCCTCGAAATGGTGTACCCGCAGTTCCTCGAGCTGCCGGCCCACCTGGATGGCGTGGTGCCGCGAATAGGAGCCATTCACATCCAACAGGATCTCGAGACCGTCGCCAACCTCTTTTCGAATCGCGCGGATGGTGTCCACGCTGTGATCGCCGGGGTGGTCGGTAAAGCCACGCACCGCGCCGTGCAGTTTGTAGGCATCGAAGCCGCGGTCCATCATCTCGACCACGCGCTTCACCTCGTCCGCGACCGACAGGTCGTGCCGCATTGAGCTGGCGTAGAACTTCACCCTATCGCGGCGCTTGCCGCCCAGCAGCCGGTGGATGGGCACGCCCAAGGCCTTGCCCGTAATGTCCCACAGGGCGATGTCCACGGCCGAGATGGCGCCGCTGCCGGACAGGCTCATCCGCCGCGTCGCCTCGCCCATCTCATCCCATAAGGGTGCGACATCGAGGGCGTTCCGGCCGATCAGCAGCGGCCGCAGCACCAGGTCGACTACTGGCTTGAGCATCTTGGCCGAGAAGGTGTCGCACTCGCCAACCCCGGTCAGCCCATCCTCGGTATGGACCAGAACGAAGGGGAACTTGCCGTGCAGCACTAACGGCTCCACGTCGCGAATGCGACACACCAGGCCCGAGGCGCTCACCTGCTCCCGCACGGGTTCGGTTCGCGGCCGCCCAAGCTCATCCATGTCTAGGGCCATGTCAGTCTCCCCTTCGTTTTTCCTTCTTCGTCAGCGCCAGCAACACGCCCTTGCGGTCGTCTTCGTAGCGTGCCAGCAGATACAACAGCGTCGACAGCCGGTTGAGGTACCGGAGTATCGCCGTGTTCTTGGACACACCGCTCCGCAACAAGCTGACCGTTACTCGCTCGGCTCGGCGGATCATCGCCCGCGCCAGGTCGAGCTGCGCGGAGGCCATGCAGCCGCCCGGCAGCACGAACTGGTTGGGGATGCTGATGGCGGCCTCGATCTCCGCGCAATGACCATCGAGCTTGTCCACGTGCGCTTGGCCGACGCGTACCGCCAGCTTGTCCAGGTTCTCGTCGGTAGTAGCGATCTCGCCCATGATGTAATAGAGATCCTGCTGGGCCTCCTCGATCAGCTCGCGGGTCCGGGCCTCGACGCCGGAGCATTTGGCCACGCCCAGGGCCGAGGTCGCCTCGTCGATGGTGCCGTAGGACTCCGGCCGCGGGTCGTCCTTGGCCACGCGTTCGTGCCCGAACAGGCCCGTCGTGCCATCGTCGCCGCTGCCCCAGGTCTTCATTTGAGCGCATCCTACCCCACCGCTGGAGCCGCGAGCGGGCGCGTTATAATCCCCCGCGTCTCAGGCCGAGATAGCTCAGCTGGTAGAGCAACGGACTGAAAATCCGTGTGTCCGCGGTTCGATCCCGCGTCTCGGCACCTTTGGCACGCGGCTTGCTCTTGCCGGCAAGCAGGAGATTGCTTATGAACAACATGAACGAGCTGCCGAAGTTCCCCACTGGCGCGCTCGAAGTCATCCTGGAGTGCCAGGAGATCCTGGCCGGCCAGCGTAAGCATCTCACCAGTGTTGGCGACTACACTGAGCAGCGTTTGCGCTACTGGCAGATGCAGGCGCTGCGGCCGCGGCAGCGGGCCCGCCCGGCGCTCCGCAACAAGGCCGCCTAGCTTAGCCAGAAGCCCTGCCTACCCGGCTCTGCGAACGCCGGATAATACGTGCCAGGCTGGCCGCGGTGCACTCAGGAAGCGCCTTGCGTCTTCAGTTGGTTGAGGACCGCCTCTTTCACCATCTGCCGCTCGTCGGGTTCGAGGTTGGGAAGCCGGCCCTCGCGATAAACCTCCGAGGTGGCAATTTGGGCGCACACTTGCCGGCTGGGGAGCGGCCAAACGCGCTGCAACAGCCACGTGCCCCCGTAGGCCCAAATCAGCATCGGGCCGGCCCCCGGCCAGCCCCAGGTGCGAAAAGCGAACACGAAGCCGATGGCCAAGATGACGTAGCACAACCAGCTGACATAGTTGACCACCACCGGCGTCAGAAGCCGCTGCAAGGCGCGGACTTGCCGCCGGCTGTCGCCGCCAAGGTCGGCCGATGTGGCGCTGGCCACGCTGAGCGCAAAGCGCTGATAGCGGAACACCGACGTGTACCCCAGCGTGTAGACGGCGATTGCCAGCAGGGCCCAGAGCGCCATTCAGTCGAACTGCCGCCCCGACTAGTGGAGCGGCGAGAACGCCGCCGGGACGACGATGGCATTCTCCTGCTTTACCAGGAACTGACGTGACGGCGGCGGCCAGGAGGACAGCTTCATCGACGCTTCGCGGACGCAGTCGCGCTCGGCCGCGTCCTTGTACGGCCAGATGTGGATGAATTGGTTCAACGGCCCCAGCTCCGAGTACCACACCGCCGCCAGGGGCGACAGCTTGAGCCGTTCCTCCAAGTACTTGCCCCAGGTGGCGACCATCTCACCCAGTGAGCCCACTTTGACCGTGTAGGTCCGGATCTCGTAGATGTTGCCCAGCTTCGCCTCGCCGAGCGGCGGCGAGTACGGCGCCGCATGAAGGATCTTGCTCTCCTGCGCCACCACAAACTCGCTGATCTTCGGCGGCCAGTGTACGTCGTCACGCGCCTCCTTGCGGATGCGGTCGCGCTCATCGACGCTCTCGTAAGGCCACACATGAATGATGCGGTTGAGCGGGCCAACGTCGGTGTGCCAGAACGCCGCGAGCTTGGAGAATTTCGTCCGATAGGGCAGCCCGGCTGCGAATCGGTCCTCAACGTCCCGGACCGCGCCCGGCAGCAGGTCGTACGTGCGCATTTCGATGATCATTCGCCTCTCGCTCCTCCGATTTTGTTACTCTCGCCCGGCCAAAGGTGCCGTGGCCCACCAGATTAGCATCCCGGTGACGAAATTTCTCGCGCTGCGTTGTTATTGTCAGTTGCCGTGGCCTGGCGGCCAAGCGGCAATATCAAGGGGGTCATAGGGACGTATGAGGAAGCTTTTCTACCGACTGGCATTCGTACTGCCTTTGCTGGCGCTGGCGGGCATTCCGGCCTCGGCCGATACCCCACCTCCCGTAAGTGCCACAGTCGTGATGACGGACACGGGCTACAACCCAGCCGCGATCACGATTCAGCCGGGCGGCACGATTACGTGGGTGAATCAGGGTGGCAACGTCCACACGGCCACGACCATCGGCGGTGCGCCCTTGCCATTCAATACCGGCGGCCTTGGGCCCGGTCAGTCGACGAGCTTGAGCTTGGGCGTGCCGGGCAAGTACTATTACACGTCTTCTACTGACTGTCAGGCCGGTATCTTTTACGCCAATTTCCCGTGCTCTATCAGCTTTCTCGTGAATGTAACCTCGGCCTCCGTAGTAGCCACCTCAGCAGCGGCGACCGCTGTGTCCTTACCATCGACGCCCACCCCTACTGCCACGGCGCTGCCCTCCGATTTGCCCCAACCGAGCGCGGCGGTGTATATCAACGATCAGGGCATTTCTCCCGCAAGCGTGACCATCGCCCTGAACGGCAGCGTCCTGTTCATCAACCAGGGCAGCACCGTCCATACGGCGACCAGCCCCGGCAACACCACGTATCAGGGCTTCGATACCGGCGGTCTTGCTCAGGGCCAGATCATGAGCATCGGCTTCGCTCAAGCGGGGACATTCACCTACACTTCCGCCCCGGATTGTCTGAACGGCAATAAGAACCCCGCCTTCAATTGCGGCCAGTTCAGCGTGGTTGTCAGCCCGGTCGCCTTGCCTCAGCCCACGACCGTGCCCACGGCAAACCCGACAGCCGTCCCGGCGCTGGCCGCTCCGAACCCGAATCCGAGCGTGACCGTCGACGATGCCAATGGCTACAGCCCTAACACGGTCACTGTCAAGGCCGGCCAGATCGTCACCTGGACCAATAAGGGCGGGCAGGTCCATACCGTTACCAGCAACAGCGGCTATCTGCCGGCCTTCGATTCAGGCGGTATAAGCACCAGTCAGAGCTTCAGCGTGACCTTCCCGACGCCAGGCAGCTTTGGCTACCACTCGCAGACGGACGTCACCTACTCCAACAGCGCCGCGTGCAACTGCGTGGTGCCTAACTTCACCTTCAACGGCCTGATCAACGTCACGCCATAGACGTGCCGGGGAACGCCGCCACCAGCTCATGCTGACCCATACCGCGCGGCACATTCTGTGCGGCGTGATCTGGCGCAACTTCGGTGCGCAGGTCAGTGGCGGCAACAAGCGGCTGCGTATCGCCGTTTTATAAGCCGAAGTGTCAGCTCCGCTCGAGTTGCTGCGGGCAGTGTCCTATTTCCGGCCACTGCCGGAGCCCGACCTGCTGCGTCTGCAGAGCCGCGCCATCCACCAGCAGTTCCCGCGCGGGCGCATCATCATGCTTGAGCACGATCCCTGCCCCGGCATGTATCTGCTCGAAGCCGGCCGGGTGAAGCTGTTCCGAACCTCCTCCGACGGCCGCGAGCAGGTGCTGATGGTGGTTGGTCCCGGCGGCGTCTTTAACGACGTGCCGGTGTTTGGCGGCGGCCCCAATGCCGCCGCGGCGGCCGCAATGGAGCGCACCTCCCTGTACTTGATCCCGTCAGAGCACGTGTTGGCCGCCATGAAAGCCCATCCCGATGCCGCCTTGGCCGTGGCCAAAGAGTTTGCCGGCCAGCTGCGCCGGCTGGCCAACCTGGTGGAGGACCTCTCCTTCCGGCACGTTACGAGCCGCGTGGCCAAGCTGCTGCTGGATTACGCCGAAGCGCCAACGGGCGGGGCCGCGGCTCACCGTCCCCGCCTGACCCAACAGGAGATCGCGGCCATGGTTGGCTCTGTGCGCGAGGTGGTCGGCCGCTCGCTGGCAGCCCTGGAGCGCGAGGGGGCCATCCGCATCGAGCGTGCGCGCATCGTGGTGGCCGATCGCGACGCCCTCCGGAGAATGGCCTGACTCCTACGCGGAGGGCGAGTGCGCGGAGTCCTGCGCGGACGGCGAGTACGCGGGGGGCGAGTACGCGGGGGGCGAGCGCTGCGCTCGAGGCTGCTCCTTGAGCCCAGCTGATC
>DAIUFO010000036.1:1440-4536 GCA_036844545.1 Chloroflexota bacterium | reverse complement strand
CGCGGAGGGCGAGCGCGCGCACGGCGAATACGCGCGGACGAGTGCGCACCGCGAATGCGGACGGCGAATGCTCGGACGCGAGGCGATTCCTTGACGCCTGCTGACCTCATCGACGAGCTGGCCGCGGCCGTCGAGGAGGAGCTCCTGGAGGTGCGCGCCTCCGAGGCGGCTCGGCGCATCCCGGTGCACAATGGCCGCTGCGTCGGCCAGGCCGGCCCCGACTGGCTGTATGCCTTCGGTCTGCAATACCCCGTCACGCTGCCGGACGACGTCCCGCTGCGCATCGAGCTGCCACCGGATGACGCCTACACTGGCCAGCTCATATCCGCGACGGCGTTCGAGGTGACGTTGGCCTGCGGCATCCGCTTACCGGAGAAGCTCAGCGCCGCCAACCTTACGCTGGACACGTCCTTCATCCTGGAGCAGCTCATCCTGCGCTTGTCCGAGATCGAGCCCGAGGACTGCGACTTGCCGCTGGCGCTGTTCGGCTTTCGCCAGCCCGAGAAGGCCGGCGAGGCGCCGCCATTGGACGACCCTGAGGCCAACGAGTTTCAGCTCGAAGCGCTGCGGGCGGTGATCGAGCGCGACGTGACCTACGTCTGGGGCCCGCCCGGCACCGGCAAAACGACGGCCCTGGCGCTGATCGCCCAGGCCCTGGTCGACCGCGGCCTGCGCGTGCTGGCCGTGGCTTCCACCAACGTGGCCGTGGACAACGCCGTCCTCAAAGTTGCCCAGCGGCTCCACGGCAGCGGGTCGGTAGTCCGCTTCGGCATACCCCAGCTGCCTGCGCTCCGCGAGCCGCTGGCAATGGCCAGCCCGCGTGGGCGCCTGTTGCAGACGATGCCGCTGCGGTTTGATCTTCCCTCACCCGCCGCTTTCGCCGTCCGCGTAGGACCGGGCGAGGGAACTGTGACCGTTATTCCCGCGAAGCGCCTGCCCGACCCCACAGACGAAGCTGCCCGGCAGCGAACCCTGCGGCAGGCGCGAGTTGTCGGGGCCACGCTGTCGCGAATCGCCTTGGCGCCAGAGCTGGCCACACCAGGGTTCGATGCGGTCCTCCTGGATGAGGCCAGCGCCGCGCAGCTGCCGGCCGTCTTTGCGGCCGCTGCCCTGGCGCGAAGCAAGGTGGTGGCTTTGGGCGACCCCAAGCAGCTCCCGCCGGTGGCCTTGTCGAATGGACCGCTGTCACGCCGATGGCTGCAGCGCGACGTGTTCGCCCAAGCCGGCCTCGACGACGACGACCCGCGCGCCGTCCTGCTGCGCGAGCAGTACCGCATGCCCGCCGCGATCTCACGCTTGGCCAACGAGTTGGTGTATGGCGGGCGGCTCATCGATGCCCCTGGTTTGAGACATCAGCCTGGCGGCGCCCGGCTGGTCGACACCAGCTCGGAGGGCTGCCATTGCGAACGCCAGGATGGCTCTCGCCTGAACCGAGTCCACGCCGAGCTGGCGGTGCAACTGGCCGCCGAGCTGGCCCGGCAGCACCATGGCGAGAGGACCGTCGCCGTGATCACTCCCTACCGTGCGCAAGCGCGGCTGATCTGGCGGTTGCTGCGCGATGCCCGGCTGGATAAGAGCGTGGACGTAGGCACAGTCCATCGGTTCCAAGGCCTGGAACGGAAGGCGATTGTGTTCGACACGGTTGAAAGCCCGCCGGAGCAGCCTGCTCCGTTTGTGAGTGGCGGCTACGGCTCCGAAGCCATGCGGCTTATCAATGTCGCCATGACGCGAGCCCAGTCGGAGCTTGTGGTGATAGCGCACGTAGCGCACCTGCGCCGGACGCTGCGGCGCGGTTCGACGCTGCTGGGTCTGTTGGAGTTGCTGGCGGGGGAGTAACGGCGCCGCGATTAGGCGAATGCCCTGGAAAAACGACCTAGGTGATCGCCTTCTGTGCCTGTTGCTGCAGCAGAACGTAGGTTTGGCAGCGCTGACAGAGCCAGACCATCTTCTCCTCTGTCTCCCACCACGGCGACACGAAATTCTCGTCGGCACAGCGCTCGCATGTGCCTTTTTTCCCTTGTCCCTCAGGCATAAGGCCTTGGCCTCGTTCCCCCCATGTTGTCTCGAAAGGTTTCTACAGTGTACATCAAGGCACTTGCTTAATACCAGCACGAATGTGGCGAGCTCCGAGCCAATCAGCAAGCGTCGCTAGGCTTGACGGACGCGTAGCTGCGAGCCTAAAGTAGATATTGTTGATAGATTTAATAGACAATCCCTCAGACCGGAGTTCTTGATGCCCTTGCCAATGCTCACCCCCGAAGATATTCAGCGATACCACCGCCACCTCATCATCCCCGAGGTGGGCAGCGTTGGCCAGCGCAAGCTCAAAGCCGCCAAGGTGCTGTTAATCGGCGCAGGTGGTCTCGGCTCGCCCGCGTCGTTGTATTTGGCCGCGGCTGGCGTCGGGACCCTGGGCTTGGTCGACTTCGACGTGGTCGACGTCAGCAACCTGCAGCGGCAGATACTGCACAGCACCAGTTGGATTGGCAAATCGAAGATCGAGTCCGGCAAGAGCCGCATCGGCGACCTGAATCCACAGGTGCAGGTCATTGGCCACGAGGAGCCGCTGACTTCCGAGAACGCCATGCGCATCTTCGAGCCGTACGACATCGTGGTCAACGGTTGCGACAACTTCCCCACGCGCTATTTGGCCAACGACGCGGCCGTGCTGCTGGACAAGCCGCTGGTCGACGGCAGCATCTTCCGCTTCGAAGGGCAGGCTACAGTGTATATGCCCGGCCAGGGTTGCTACCGCTGCTTGTATCCGGCTCCGCCGCCGCCCGGCGCCGTGCCGAGCTGCGCCGAAGCCGGCGTGTTGGGCATCCTGCCCGGCATTATCGGCGTCATTCAGGCGATCGAGGTCGTCAAGCTGATCCTCGGCATCGGCGACAGCCTGCAAGGCCGGCTGATGCTGTTCGACGCCTTGGAGATGAAGTTCCGTGAAGTCCGCGTCCGTCGCGATCCGGCCTGCCCGGTGTGCGGCGACCATCCGACCATTCACGAGCTGATCGACTACGAGGAGTTCTGCGGCATGCCGCATCGGGAGTCCTCGGTCGAAGCCCAGGTTCCCGTCGCGGTCTGATGCCGATCGAAGTC
>DAIUFO010000036.1:0-1430 GCA_036844545.1 Chloroflexota bacterium | reverse complement strand
CCCGCCCACGAGCACCATGGGCCGCCGCCGATCGACTACAGCTCCCGCGTCTCCGCGAAACCGTATATCGATGCCGATCGAAGTCCGTGTCCCGCCGCTGGTGCAGAAGGTCACCGGCGGCCAGAGGTCGTTAACCGCCACTGGCGGCACGGTCAGCGAGCTCATCGAAAACCTCGATAACCGCTATCCCGGCTTTTCCAACGAGCTGCACGACGAGAGCGGGCAGGTCCACCGCTTCGTGAACATCTACGTCAACGACGAGGACGTCCGCTTCCTCAATAAGCTGGATACCCCCGTCAAGGACGGCGACATCGTTTCTATCCTCCCAGCCATGGCCGGTGGCGCTGTCGAAGACTAAGGCCCCGGGCCTGTATCGCGACATCGTCGAGGCCATTGGGCACACGCCCGTGGTCGAGCTGCAATCGTTCAGCCCCAAGGCTGGCGTGCGCATCTACGCCAAGCTGGAGGGCCACAATCCCACCGGCAGCGTTAAGGACCGGATCGCCCGGACGATGATCGAGCAGGCCGAGCTGTCCGGCCAGCTCAGACCGGGCATGACCGTGCTGGAGCCGACCAGCGGCAACACCGGTATCTCACTGGCCATGATCGCCGGCCGCAAAGGCTATCAGGTGCGGGTGGTCATGCCCGAAAACGTCAGCGAGGAGCGTACGCGCCTGCTCAAGATCTTCGGCGCGGACATCGTCTACTCGCCTGCCACCGAAGGCACCAATGGATCAATCGTGCTCGCCCGTAAGCTGGCCGAGAGCGACCCCGCGGTGTTCATGCCCTTCCAGTACGGCAACGCCGCCAACCCCTTGGCCCACTATGAGACCACCGGCCCGGAGATCGTGGAGGCCCTGCCGGACGTCGACGTGTTCGTCGCCGGCCTGGGCACAGGCGGCACGCTGATGGGCGCCGGCCGCCGCCTGCGCGAGCACAACCCCGATGTCAAGATCATCGCCGCGGAGCCCTATCAGGGCGAGCTGGTGGCGGGCCTGCGCTCGCTGGACGACGGCTTCATCCCTCCCGTCCTCAACCTGGAGGAGCTCGACGGCAAGATCATGGTCACCACCGCCGACTCCTTCGCCGCCACCCAGCGCCTGGCGCGGGAGGAAGGCATCTTCGCCGGTGTGTCCTGCGGCGCCGTGGTCCACGCCGCCCTGCGCTACGGCCAGCGG
Source organism: Chloroflexota bacterium (assembly GCA_036844545.1). Lineage (GTDB taxonomy): Bacteria > Chloroflexota > JAJPGV01 > JAJPGV01 > JAJPGV01 > DATGVV01. The sequence goes on along the minus strand of DAIUFO010000036.1, from coordinate 252 downwards.
CTGGATCGAGGCAACATCGTCTGCCTCCTGGCCGACGGCGGTTGGAAGTACCTCAGCAGCGAGCTGTGGACCAAAGGCTACGACGAAGCCTCCGAGAAGAAATTCTGGTGGTAGCCCGGACCACTCTCGGCCGTGGCTAGCTCTTAGTGGTCTTTGGCAGTCGCATTGTCCAGGAGATGTTCGAGCATGCGCTCAACGCCCCAGTGCACGCTGATGGGCATCGCGAAGAGGCATGCGGCATTGTGGCGGGGG
>DAIUFO010000035.1:0-17560 GCA_036844545.1 Chloroflexota bacterium | reverse complement strand
CATTTGGGCAGTGGAGGTCGACAGTGGAGACCGGCGCCGCGATGTAGAACGGGATGCCGTGCTCCCGCGCCAGGATGGCCAGCGAGTAGGTGCCGATCTTGTTGGCCGTGTCGCCGTTGGCCGCGATGCGGTCGGCGCCGGTCACCACCGCTTGGACCTTGCCCCGACTCATGAAATGGCCGGCCATGCTGTCCGTAATGAGCGTCATGGGGATGCCCAAGCGCTGAATTTCCCAGGCGGTGAGCCTTGCCCCTTGCAGGAATGGCCGCGTCTCATCCACCAGCACGTGGATTTGCTTGCCGCTTTCCCAGGCGGCGCGGATAACGCCCAGGGCCGAGCCGTAGTCCACCATGGCCAGCGCGCCGGCATTGCAATGCGTCAGCACGCCGCCGCTGGCGGGCAGCAGCTTGCCGCCGTTCTGGCCCAACTGGCGCGACATCTCGGCGTCCTCGTCGGCGATGCGCAGCGCCTCCGCGGCGATAGCGGTCGCATCGGGGTGCTGCCGAGCGAAGCTCAATATGCGGTCGATGGCCCAGGTAAGGTTCACCGCCGTCGGTCGGGTGGCCCGCAGCGCTTCCGCGGCCGCCGGAAGCTCGTCCAGCGACAGTTCGGCCGCCATGGCCAGGCCGAAGGCGGCGACGACACCGATGAGCGGCGCGCCGCGGACCACCATCGTCTTGATGGCGCTGGCGGCTTCCTGGTAAGTGCTGGCCTCGACCCAGCGCTCCTCATTGGGCAGCTTGGTCTGGTCGAGCATGCGCAGCGTGTGCCGCGCCGTCCACTCGATGTGGATGGCTTTCATCGTGGTCAGCTTAGCCCTGGATCAGGGAAATGACTTGAACGCCTGGCAGGGCCTTGCGTCCCTCGAGGAACGGCAGTTCGATGAGGAACGCCGCGGCTACCACCTCGCCCTGGAGCTGCTGGATCAGCTCCACCGTCGCCGCTACGGTGCCGCCGGTTGCCAGCAGATCGTCGACGACCAGCACGCGCTGCCCCGGCTGGATGCCGTCGCGATGGATCTCCAGCGTGTTGCTGCCGTATTCGAGCGCATACTCGATGGACAGCGTCTCGTGCGGCAGCTTGCCCAGCTTCCGGACCGGTACCAGCCCGGCATTCAGGTTGTAGGCCAGCGGCGCGGCAAAGATGAACCCGCGCGATTCCATGCCCACCACCACGTCGATGCGCTCGTCGCGAAACGCGTTTGTCAGCTCGTCGATAACCTGCTTGAACGCCTCGGGCACCTTGAGCAGGGTGGTGATGTCCTTGAAGACGATCCCTTGCTTGGGAAAGTCATTGACATCCCGCACCAGCCCCGCTAAATCCACAGTTGCGCCATCATAACAGTCGATCTGTTCCTCGCCCACCGCTGTCGCCGTCCGCGTAGGACTGGGCGAGGCTAGGTGAGGGCATCCCCCGCTAAACTGCAAGCGATGTTCGAAGCGCTGCAGGATCGGCTCGAAGGCGTGTTCGCCAAGCTCCGCGGCAAGGGCAAGCTGTCCGAAGCCGACGTCGACGCCGCGCTGCGCGAAGTACGCATGGCCTTGCTCGAGGCGGACGTCAACTTCAAGGTCGTCAAGGATCTCCAGAGCCGCATCCGCGAGAAAACGATCGGCGAGAATGTTATGGAGAGCCTTACGCCGGCTCAGCACGTGGTCAAGATTGTCCACGACGAGCTGGTCGAGTTGCTCGGAGGCGGGCAGGCCCGGCTGGCGACGGCCGGCGCGCCGCCCACCGTCGTCATGCTCGTCGGCCTCCAGGGCTCCGGTAAGACCACCAGCGCTGCCAAGCTGGCGCTGCACCTCCGCAAGCAGGGCCGCCGGCCGCTGCTGGTGGCCGCCGACGTCTACCGCCCGGCCGCCATCGAGCAGCTGGTCCAGCTCGGCAAGCAGCTCAGCATCCCCGTTTACTCCGAGCCGGGCGCCAGGCCGCCCGACATCTGTGCCAACGCCGTCAAGAAGGCGCGTGAGGACGCCGACGACGTTGTCATCCTCGATACCGCCGGCCGGCTGCAAATCAATGAAGAGCTGATGCGCGAGCTGGAGGACATCAAGGCCCGCGTGCCTGTCACCGAGACCCTGTTCGTGGCCGACGCTATGACCGGCCAGGAGGCTGTGAACGTCGCCCAGGAGTTCCACTCCCACGTGCCGCTCACCGGCCTCGTCCTCACCAAGATGGACGGCGACGCTCGCGGCGGCGCGGCGCTGTCCATCCGGGCGGTGACCGGTGTGCCCGTCAAGTTCGTCGGCGTTGGTGAGAAGGCCGACGCGCTCGAGCCGTTCCACCCCGACCGCATCGCCCAGCGCATCCTGGGCATGGGCGACATGTTGTCGCTCATCGAGAAAACCCAGGACAACCTCGACCAGACCAAAGCGTTCGAGCTCGAGAAGAAGATGCGCACGGCCACTTTCGGTCTGGACGACTTTCTCGATCAACTGCAGCAGATCAAGAAGATGGGCCCGCTCACCCAGATCATGGAGATGATCCCGGGCATGGGCGCCATGGCCCGCAAGCTCGGCCCTGGCCAACTCGACGAAAGCCAGCTCAAGCGGGTGGAGGCCATCATCTATTCCATGACTCTGTCCGAGCGGCGGAATCCCAAGATCTTGGACGGCAGCCGCAAACGGCGCATTGCCCGCGGCAGCGGCACCACACCGCACGACATCAACCAGCTCATCACCCAGTTCGGCCAGATGCAGGCGCTGATGAAGCAGTTCACCAAGGGCCGCGTGCCCAAGCACCTCCGCCGCATGATGTCTCAGGGCGGCGGCAATTTGTCAGTCATGTGATCGCCCCCTACGGCTCCTGGCGCTCTCCGGTCAGCGCCGAGCTCGTCGCGGGCGGCCGCATCAGCCTCGACAGCCTTCAAGCCGAAGGCGACGATCTGTATTGGCTCGAAGGCCGCCCCTCCCAAGGCGGCCGCTGCGTCCTGGTCCGCAACGGCGGCGACGTGACCCCCGCCGGCTTCAACGTCCGCACCCGCGTCCACGAGTACGGCGGCGGCGCCTATCGGGTCCACGGAGGCGTGCCGTACGCCAGCAACTTCGCCGACCAGCGCCTCTACCGTGGCGAGATGCCCCTAACTCCGGATAACGGCAGCCGCTTCGCCGATGCCCGCCTCACGCCGGACGGCCAAACGATCGTCTGCGTCCGCCAGCTGAATGACCTGAACGAGATCGTGGCCATGCCCACCGACGGCTCGGCGCCGCCGCGAGTGGTGGCGAGCGGCGCCGACTTCTACTCCAACCCGCGCATCAGCCCGGACGGCCAGAAGCTGGCCTACCTCGGCTGGAACCATCCCAACATGCCCTGGGATGGAACCGACCTGTGGGTCAGCGACCTGGACGGGGCCAATCCGCGACACGTCGCGGGCGGCCCAGGGGAGTCGATCTTCCAACCCGAGTGGTCGCCATCTGGCGAGCTGCACTTCGTGTCGGACCGGAGTGGCTGGTGGAACCTGTACACCGAGCACGGCTCGCTGGCGCCAATGGAGGCCGAGTTTGGCCGCCCGCAATGGGTGTTCGGCATGAGCACCTACGCGTTCTTGTCGGATGGCCGCATCGCCGCCATCTACACCAGCGACGGCCTGGACCACCTGGCGATCCTGGAATCCCAAGAGTCCCCTCGCCCGCCGCGGCGGGAGAGGGCTAGGGTGAGGGAGCTCCGCACCCCGGACCTGCCCTACACCGCCTTCGCCCCGCAGCTCGTCGCCTGGCGCGACAAGCTTGCGTTCATCGCCGCCAGTCCCACCGAGCCTGCTTCGGTCATCGCTTACGATCCCGCAAGCGGCCAGGCAGAGGTGCTCCGCCGAGGTTTCGAAGCGCAGCTCGATCCTGCCTGCATCTCCCAGCCCCGGCCAATCACCTTTCCGACAGACGGTGGGCACACCGCCCACGCCATCTTCTACGCCCCCACCAACGGCGATTACCAAGGACCCGCTGGCAAGCTGCCGCCGCTGATCGTCGTCAGCCATGGCGGGCCCACGTCGCAGACGCAGGCGCGCTTCGATCCCGCCGTCGCCTTTTGGACCAGCCGCGGCTTCGCCGTGGTTGACGTGAACTACGGCGGCAGCACCGGCTATGGCCGCGCCTACCGGGAGCGGCTGACCGGCCAATGGGGCATCGTCGATACGGCCGACTGCATCAACGCCGCCCGCTGCCTGGCGCAGCAGGGCGAGGTCGATGGCTGCCGTTTGGCCATTCGCGGCGGCAGCGCCGGCGGCTACACCACCCTGTGCGCCCTCACCTTCCACAACGCGTTCAGCGCCGGCGCCAGTTACTACGGCGTGGCCGAGCTGGAGTCGCTCGCCACCGACACCCACAAGTTCGAGAGCCGTTACCTGGACGGCCTCATCGGCCCCTACCCGGAGCGCAAGGACCTGTATCACGCTCGCTCGCCGATTCACTTCGCCGCCAGCCTGTCCTGCCCCGTGATCCTGTTCCAGGGACTCGAGGATAAGATTGTCCCGCCCGAGCAGGCGGAGATCATGGTCGAGGCATTGGAGGCCAAGGGTTTGCCGTACGCCTACGTGACCTTCGAAGGCGAACAGCACGGCTTCCGCCGCGCCGAGACCATCCAACGGACCCTGGAAGCCGAGCTGTACTTCTACAGCCGCGTCTTCGGTTTCGACCTGGCCGATGCGGTCGAGCCAGTGCTCATCCACAACCTGTAGACTGCCCCCATGTATGCCTGGCGTGCTCGGATCGGGCTCATCAAGCCGACCCATCGCGGCAAGTCCTTCGCCTTCTGGTACAAACACGCGCCCGACGGGGTGGAGCTGGTGCCCACGTTCATCGGCTTCCGCCGGTCCGACCGCGACACGTTCGGCAGCGCCTTCGAGCGGGCCGAGCAGCTGGCCCAGGACCTGAAGGAGGTCGGCTGCCAGCTCGTAGCCGTGAGCGGCACGCCGCCCTTCCTGCTGAAAGGCTTGGACTTCGAGCGTGAGTGGGCGCGGAACCTGTCGGACCGCATCGGTCTGCCGGTGGTGACGCCCATGGAGCCGCACGGGCTGGCGCTGCAGGCCATGGGCATCCGCCGCGTGGCTGTGGCCACCTACTACGGCGACGAGCTGAACCAGGCCATCGTGAACTACCTGTCTAGGTTTGGCGTGGAGTGCGAGCTGATGGGCGGCTTCAGCCTGCCCGGCCAGGGGCAGGGGCTGTACACCACCAACCTCCAGGCGCTGGACGACGTGGGCTGGGAGCAGGTCTACCAATACTGCCGGCGCGGCTGGCAGACGCTGAGCAAGCCGGTGGGCGCCATCTACATCAACGGCGGCGGCTGGGACGCGGCGCCCGCCGTCAATCTGCTTGAGGACGACCTCAAGACCAAAGTCGTGTTCGCCCTGGCCGCCGAGATGTGGCACGCCTATGCCACGCTCTCCATTCGCCTGGACGTGAGCGATTGCGGCGAGCTCCTCCGCGGGGACTACGAGCCCGCGGAGTAGACCCTACTTGCTGGCCGCCTCGGCGTAGGTGTTGTCGGCCCACTTGTTCACGTCCACTTGCTTTATCAGCCCGAGGCTCTGCAGCACGTCGCCCATGTTCTTCAGCCCTTCCAGGTCGACCTTGGCGCCTTTGGTGACGATCTGGCCCTGGCCTTTTTCGATGTAGTCCTCATAGGTTTTGGTCGCGACGGCATTGCTGATCTTGACTGTGCTGGCCAGCAGGTCGGCCGCGGCTTGCTTGTTGGCGGGGTTGTACAGCCAATCGGCGGCTTGCGATTGCGCCTTCAGGTAGCGGACAAGCTGGGCCCGATGGCCTTGCGCCCAGGGGCGGCTGACGGCCTCGACGATAAATGTGTAATGCGGCAAGTTCGAGCGCTCGATCAGCGTGAAGCCGTCGCTCAGCGCCTGAATGGTCAGCGCCTCGGTCATGATCGCGCCCTTCACCTGCTTGGCCTTGAGCGCCGCGTAGCGCGCCGGGGTTGTGCCGACCGGCACGAAAGAGTAGTCCTTTTGCGCCTCCATGCCGTGCTGCCTGGCCATCAGCCGGAACACGTTGGCCGCGCCGTCCGTCGCGCCGCTGACGGCGATGGTGCCGCCTTTGAGCTGATCCCAGGTCTTGATCTCCGGCTGGCCGATGACGGAAAAGGAGGGATTGCCGATCTTCTGGCCCGCGAGCACGAGGTCGGCGCCCTGTTCGATGGCGGTAATATACGCGTCCGCTGAAGCCGAGGCGACGTCGATGGACCCGCCCACCAGCGCTTGCGCCGCCGTTGCGGGCGTCCCGAGCTTTGTCTCTTCGATGTTGAGATTCTGGCCCTTGTTGAAGCCCTCCTTGTCGGCGACGTAGTCCGTCCATTCGAACGCGTCGGGCGCCAGCGTGCCGGCACGAATAGTGTCGCCGCCACTGGCCGCCGGCTTGGCCGACGCTGATGCTGCTGCCGAAGCTGCCGGCTTGGCGCTGCCCACTGCCGACGCCGCCGGCTTGGCCGCGGCCGATGCTGCCGCCGGGGGACTGCTTGCCGCGGGTGCAGCTCCACCGCACGCGCTCAGCCCCAGCCCAATTCCGATTGCAAGCCCGACCCATGCAAAACGCCTCATGCTCACGTCTCCTCCAGCGACTAATCTCCAGCCACTCACTACCCGGATGGTACAGTGGCCGCGCTATGTATGACCTCATCCTCAAAGGTGGCCGCATTTGCGACGGCTCCGGCTTGCCCGGTTTCAACGCCGATGTGGCCATTGCCGGCGGGCACATCCAAGCCATCGGCCGTATCAACGAGCCGGCTCGTCGCACGCTTGACGTCGACGGCCTGGCCGTAAGCCCGGGCTTCATCGACTTCCACACCCACCTGGACGCGCAGTTCTTCTGGGACCCGTTGGGAAGCTCGCTGAACGAGCATGGCGTCACGACCGTCATCACCGGCAATTGTGGTCTCACCCTGGCGCCAGTCAAGCCCGAGGACCACGAGGCGCTGGTCGGCACCTTCATCCGGGTCGAGGGCATGCCCGCCAACGTCCTGCGCTCGCAGGTCCCCTGGGGCTGGACGAGCCATGGCGAGTATATGGACGCGCTGCGTAAGCTGCCGCTCGGCCTCAACATCGCGACGTTGGTGGGCCACTGCGCCGTGCGCCAGTTCGCCCTCGGCGACGACAGTGTCGAGCGCGCCGCCACCGAGGACGAGATCCGGGCCATGGAGCAGCTCGTCCGCGATGGCATGGCCGCGGGCGCCTTCGGCTTCTCGACCAACATGAACGACCGCCACTTCCGCGAGGACGGCAAGCCCATCCCCAGCCGCCTGGCCGAACGGGAAGAGGTGGATCGGCTGTGTGGCGTAGTGGGTGACTGCCAGCGCGGCGTGATCCAATTCAGCCACGGCGGCTTTCGATCGGCCGAGCACATGGATTGGTACAACGAGGTGGCCAAGGCCACCGGCCGGCCGGTGATCTGGCAGAGCATCCTGCACCGCTGGGCCGATCCGGAGATGTGGCGCCGCCAGCTCGAGCAGACCGCCGACAGCTTCCGCAAGGGCGCGCCGGCCTACCCCATCACCAATGCCCGGCCGTTCAGCAACCGCTGGACGCTCAAGGACGCGCAGGTGTTCGACGAGCTGCCGACCTGGAAGAACGTCCTGTTCCTGCCCCTCGAAGCGCGCAAGGCCGCCTTCCGCGACCCCGATACCCGCCGCAAGATGACCTTCGAGGCCGTCGAGGACACGCGGCCCATCAGCTTCTCGCGCCGCTGGGACATCATCAATATCCGCAAGACCCGCCCCGAGCACGAGCAGTGGCGAAACAAAAGCGTAGCCGACTACGCGGCCGCCGAGGGTAAGCCGGTGATTGACGCCTTCCTCGACCTGTCGCTGAGCGAAGACCTGGAGACGCTGTTCGAGAGCAGTGACAACCAGGGCGACCCCGAGGCCGTAGGCGAAATCCTACGCAGCCCCTACGTGCTGGTGGGCCAGTCCGATGCGGGCGCCCACCTGGCGTTCGACGCCGGCTTCGGCTACTCGACGCTGCTGCTGGGCTATTGGTCGCGCGAGCGGCACGTCATGCCCCTGGAGGAGGCGGTCCGCAAGCTCACGTTCATGGTGGCTTCCATCTTCGACATCCGCGATCGCGGGCTGCTGCGCCCCGGCTATGTGGCCGACGTGGCCGTGTTCGATCCGGACACGGTGATGGCCGAGGATCGCGAGATGGTGAACGATCTGCCTGGCGGCGAGCCGCGCTACGTGCAGCACGCCCGCGGCATGCACCACACCATCGTGAACGGCGAAGTGCTCATGGAGAACGGCAAACACGCCGGCGCCTATCCCGGCCGAGTACTCAGTTGCGTCTAATGGCGGCGCCATCATGATTCCTTAACAAGTCGCCAGTAATCTCTCGTAACCAATGAACGCCGAGAACGAAGCGGAGCTCGCGGGCATCATCCCGCGGCTGCAGCACTACAGCCACACCGACCTGCCGGAGCGCTTCCGGATGATGGCCCACACCATGATCGTGCCGGCGCTCGAAGAAGTTGCCGAGCGGGTCCGCGGCTTGGGGCACGACTGCATCGTCTGGGCCCAAGTGGACGAGCCAATCCCCGCCAGCGGCCAGGCTGTCTACTTCACCTTCGACACCCGCTTCGCCCCAGGCGAGAACTCCCTCTGCATCCGGCTCTTGCCCGGCGAGTCAGTGGTCCGCATCGAAAGCCCCGGCGCCGGCACTGTCCGCACTCAGCAGGTGCCCATCACCGAATTCGCCGAAGGCAACGTCCAGCGCGTCGCCATCGAGTACCTCCGCCGCTTCCTGCAGTAGCCAGGGACACCCCCGCGGCAGTCGGCGTCGAGCCGGCTGAACTGATGGAAGAGGAAAACCGGTGATTGAGGAATGGTGTTACTGCCCGCGGTGATGATTATTCTAGTGTTGGCGGCTGTGGTGTTAGTGGTCATTTCTATCGTCGCAACCGTCACGCCCTCGTCATCAAGGCACCGGCCGATCTAATGGGAGAGTGAGCCACAAGATGTGGGAAGAGAGCTTTCGTTCGTTGCACCAGGCAGGACACCGCGACGCGGCGGCGCCTTCCATTTCGGTTAGTGATTCGCAGGGCCACGCTTTCACGATCGACTTCTGGAGAGCCCGTTCACGTCCGGACCTGACGGTCTGGGAAGTCCTAGCCAGGGCCTGGTTGCCCGACGATAAGCATCAGTTTGACGTGGTGGCCTTTGTGGCCCGCAATCAAGTAGATGCTGCTTTGGCGCGAATACGCGCTGAGGCACAGAGACGCGCGAAGGCTGGGGACTATAACCAGGGCGCCACCTACACATACGCTGAAGAGGCGTGAAGCCAACTCGGCGCAAGCACCCGGAGGGCAAGACGTGAAGCGGCGCTATGAAGTCCGCTACGACGCCGCCGCGCGGCGGTACCTGGTGGAGGTCGTCGATGAGAACGGCCAGAGACGCTACATCGAGAGCTGCCCCGATTGGGAGGCCGCGGAGAGCCTGAGGACGCATGCCAATCAGCGCCTTGAGCAAGCCGGCGATTACCTGCCCGAACGCCAGTAGATGTGTCCCGGAGCGGCTGCCTTGGTGTCCTGCCTGGCCTGGCTGATCGGACCGCGGTAGAGTGAACCGTGGCCAAGAGCAGATTCGTCTACAGACGCCCCGCTGACCGCCGAGTCTGGCACATCTATGCTGCGAAGGGAGGCACGCAAGCCCAATCTCTGTGCGGCTTTCGCTCAGTACAGCTCGTTGACGAAAGCCTGGAGCCGCCAGCCTCCCAGAAAGACAGATGCCGCACCTGCGACGGGCAGTTGGCGAGACTTGAGGCAGAGGAAACCTGAGCCGGAGACAGCGACAGGCCCCGGCAGTCGAAACCGCCGGGGCCAAGAGGCTAGGCCGTTCAGCAGAGGCACTGCCCGTGTACCCTTGTGTTGGCAAAACCGGAGCGACGTAGGAGGTCAAGATGCCGGCGCAGTTACGCATCTACACGATCAACAAAGGCGAAATGGACGCCTTCCTCGGGCACTTCAAGAATGAAGTCTTGCCAGCCCATCAGAAAGCTGGCTATGCGGTGGTAGCCACGTACGTGAACCGCCCGCAGAACGAGTTCATTTGGGTCCGAACCTACGCCGACGAGGCGGACCGCGACGCGAAAGGGAAGGCGTTCCTGGAGGCGTGCGCGGCGGCTGGGGTCAAGCTCGGCCTGAACGTCGCCAAGATGGAGGTCCGCGAGGTTGAGCTGGGACCGGGGCTGGCCTAGGCAGCCCAGCCGCCGCCTCCAGCAAGCAAGCGCGCGTAGCGCGCTATAATCAGGGACGTCTGTTTGGCCGCGCGGGACGGTGGTTTGGCCCGTGCATTTGTGCAGTGGCGACATTGATCGGCTGGAGAATTGATCGTAAGATCGTGGCAGATTGAAAGTTTGCGGACCAATGAAGGTCGGCCCGGGAGCGAGTGTGCTCCCGGGCCTTTGTGCTTTGAAGGAGGCTGCGCATGCCCACTGAGGTGATCACCCCTGTCCGTACGCTGCGGCAGGCCTATGGCTTCGACGACGTGGCGCTGGCTCCTTCGGCGGTCAACATCGACCCGGCGGACGTCGATCTGTCGGTGCAGATCGGCTCGTTTCAACTGAGCACGCCGGTCCTGGCCTCGGCCATGGACGCCGTGGTCGATCCCGCCTTTGCCATCGCTTTCGGTAAGCTGGGCGGCCTGGCCGTGCTGAACCTGGAGGGCTTGCAGACGCGCTTCGACGACGCGCACGACGCGCTCGAGGCGGTGGCCGAGGCCAGCCAGGAAGAGGCGACGGCGGTGCTGCAGCGGCTCTACCACGAGCCCATCAAGGGCCACCTGGTGGAGGCCCGCATCAGCGAGATCAAGCGCGGCGGCCAGCTGGCCGCCGCTTCGGTGACGCCGCAAGCGGCGGAAGGGCTGGCGCCGATGGCCATCGAAGCCGGGGTCGACGTGCTGGTGGTCCAGTCCACTGTGGCCACGGCCCGCTTCCTGAGCTCCACCGGCCGCGCGCTCGACCTGGGCAGCTTCTGCCAGCGGGTGCCGGTTCCGGTGCTGGCCGGCAACTGCGTCGGCTACCAGGCCGCGATCGAGCTGTTCGAGTGCGGCATCGCCGGCCTGCTGGTGGGCGTTGGGCCGGGCTCGGCCTGCACCAGCCGCCAGGTGCTGGGTGTGGGCGTGCCGCAGATCACGGCCACATTAGATGTCGCCGCCGCGCGCGACGACTTCGAGCGGCGGACCGGCCGCTACGTGCCGATCATCACCGACGGCGGCATGCGATTGGGCAGCGACGTCTCCAAAGCCATCGCCGCCGGCGCCGACGCGGTAATGATCGGCTCGCCACTGGCGCAGACCCGCGAGGCGCCCGGCGGCGGCTTCCACTGGGGCATGGCCACTGGCCACGCCGAGCTGCCACGTGGCGTGCGCATCGAGGTGGGTGTCACCAGCTCGCTGCAGCACCTGCTGTTTGGCCCGTCCACCCGCAGCGACGGCACGCGCAACCTGATCGGCGCGCTGCGGCTGGCCATGAGCATGTGCGGCGCGCGGACCATCCGCGAGATGCACCAGGCCGAATTGATTGTCGCGCCGGCGGTCAAGACCGAGGGCAAGCTGTACCAGATGGCGGCGGGGCTGTAGCCACGGCCCCGCTGGTCGTCAGCCGACAGTCGCCAGCCGCCGGCTCGCCGGGTGCCCTCACCCTAGCCCTCTCCCACCGCGGCGGGCGAGGGGACGGCCTGTATCGATGGCCCAGGTAGCCCTGGTGGTCGGCTCCAAGTCCGACGTGGCGGCCGCCAAACCGGCGCTCGAGGTGCTGGACCGTTTTGGCGTCAGCTGGGAGGCCAGCGTGTGCTCGGCTCACCGGGCGCCGGATCGCCTGCGTGAGCTCGTGGGCACGGCCGAAAGCCAGGGCGCGAAGCTGTTCATCGCCGGGGCCGGCATGGCCGCGGCGCTGCCCGGCGCCGTGGCTTCCATGACGGTCCGCCCGGTCATTGGCCTGCCGCTGGCTTCAGGCGCGCTGAACGGCATCGACGCGCTGCTGGCCATGGCCCAGATGCCGCCGGGCGTGCCGGTGGCCACCGTGGCGATCAACGGCGCCGCCAACGCCGCTTACCTGGCGGCGGAGATCCTGGCTGTGTACGATGCCGAGCTGGCCAAGAAGCTCGCCGATTGGCGGGCCGAGCAGTCGGCTCGCATCGACGCCTTCGAATAGGGAAAGGAGAGCGTATGGGCATCGACACGAGTGAAGTCGGCCTGCAGCTGTACCGCCGCGGCAAGGTCCGCGATGTGTTCGACCTGGGCGACAAGCTGTTGATGGTGTCGACCGACAGGCTGTCGGCGTTCGACGTCGTCCTGCCCGACCCAATCCCGCTCAAGGGCCAGGTGCTCACGCAGCTGTCCGCCTGGTGGTTCGAGCAGACCAAGGGCGTGATGGCCAACCACGTCGTGTCCATGGACGTGCCGGAGGCCTTCGCCGGGCGGGGCATGATCGTGCGCAAGGCGCAGCGGCTGGACGTGGAGGCTGTCGTCCGCGGTTACCTGGTCGGCACCGGCTGGAGCGCCTACCAGCGAGGCGACTACGCCAGGGGCGAGTACCACGTGCCGGCGGGCATCCCCTTCTGCGGCCAGCTGCCCGAGCCCATCTTCACACCCACTACCAAGGCCGACGAAGGCCACGACATGCCCCTGACCTTCGCCCAGGTGAACGACCAGCTAGGCGCCGACATGGCCCGCCAGGTCCGCGACGCCAGCCTGGCCATCTACCGCTTCGCCGCGCAGCTGTGCGAGCCGGCCGGGATCATCCTGGCCGACACGAAGTTCGAGTTCGGCCTGGTGGACGGCCAGCTGATCCTGATCGACGAGCTGCTCACGCCCGACTCCAGCCGCTACTGGCCGGCCGACAAGTACGAGACCGGCCGCAACCAGGAGAGCTTCGACAAACAGTACGTCCGCGACTATCTGGAGACCACCGGTTGGGACAAGACGCCGCCGGCGCCCAAGCTGCCGGACGAGGTCATCCGCCGCACCACTGAGCGCTATGTCGAGTGCTTCGAGCGCGTCACCGGCCAGCCCTTTGCAGGGTGATGCCTGTCTCTTGAGATGAGCGGATTCGTGGCGCGCGTCTACGTCAGCCCGCGGCAATCGGTCCGCGACCCCGAGGGCAGCACCATTCTGGATGGCTTGCACCAGCTGGGTTTCGGCTCTGTCGAGATCGTGCGCGCGGGAAAGTACTTCGAGATCATGCTCGAGGCCGCCAGCGGCCAGGCTGCCGAGGAGCAGCTGGACCTGATGTGTCGCAAGCTGCTGGCAAACCCGGTCATCGAGCAGTACCGCTTCGATCTGCAAGTGGAGTCCAGCGTCGAGTGAAGGTCGGCATCGTCGTCTTCCCCGGCACCAATTGCGACCGTGACACGGCGCGCGCCATCGAGGCCGTGGGCGGCCAGCCGCTGCCGCTGTGGCACGCCTCGACAGATGCGCTGTCGGGCTGCGACGCGATCGTGCTGCCGGGCGGCTTCGCCCACGGCGACGCGCTGCGGGCAGGGGCCATCGCCCGCTTCTCGGCGATCATGCCGCGGGTGGTCGAGTTCGCCGACAGCGGCCGGCCGGTGCTGGGCATCTGCAACGGCTTCCAGGTGCTGGTCGAATGTGGCCTGCTGCCGGGCGCGCTGCTGCGCAACGACTCGCTGCAGTTCAGGGCCGAATGGGTCCACTGCCGGGTCGAAGCGCCGATGTGGGGCCTGCAGCCGGGGGCCATGCTGCGCATGCCCGTGGCCCACGGCATGGGCAACTACTTCCCCGACTCCTCGGCGCCCAAGCCGGACGTGGTGCTGCGCTACTGCGACGGCCACGGCCGGGTGACCCCGGAGTCGAACCCCAACGGCTCGTTCGACAACATCGCCGGCATCGCCAACGGCAACGTGTTCGGCCTGATGCCGCACCCGGAGCGGGCCACCTCCGAGCTGCTGGGCTCGGTCGACGGCCGCTACATCTTCCAGGCGCTGGTGCGCGAGCTGGTGGCGGCATGACTCAAGCAATCCCTCTCCCATCGCAATGGGAGAGGCTAGGTGAGGGAACTTGGGGTGGTCGAGTGGGGGCTGCTCAGTGATCGCCGCCGTTCAGGGCTCCCTCACCCTGCCCTCTCCCGCGGCGGCGGGCGAGGGTGTGGTTACGCCAGCCGAGTACGAGCGCATCCTGGAACTGCTCGGTCGCGAGCCGAACGAGCTGGAGCTGGCGCTGTTCGGCGCGATGTGGAGCGAGCACTGCTGTTACAAGAGCTCGCGCAAGCTGCTGGGCCAGCTGCCCAAGGATGGCCCCCAGGTGCTGGTCAAGGCCGGTGAGGAGAACGCCGGCGTGGTCGACGTGGGCGAGGGCTGGGCTATCGCCATGAAGATCGAGTCCCACAACCACCCCTCGGCCGTCGAGCCCTACCAGGGCGCGGCGACCGGCGTGGGCGGCATCGTGCGCGACGTGTTCACCATGGGCGCGAGGCCGATCGCGCTGCTCAACTCGCTGCGCTTCGGCTACCCCGACGAGCCGCGCAGCCGCTACCTGCTGGCCCGCGTGGTGGCCGGGATCGGCGACTACGGCAACTGCTTGGGCATCCCGACCGTCGGCGGCGAGGTGTTTTTCGACGACAGCTACCGCGGCAACCCGCTGGTCAATGCCATGTGCGTGGGCCTGCTGCGCCAGGACAAGCTTACCCGCTCGGCCGCATCGGGGACGGGCAACCTGCTGCTGCTGATCGGCAACCGCACCGGGCGCGACGGCCTGCACGGCGCGACCTTCGCCTCGGCCAACCTGGAGGGCGAGGGCCTGGACAGGCGCCCCTCGGTGCAGGTCGGCAGCCCGTTTTTGGAGAAGCTGCTGATCGAAGCCTGCCTGGAGCTGCTGGATCGCGGCCTGCTGCTGGGCCTGCAGGACCTGGGCGCGGCCGGGCTTACCAGCTCCAGCGTGGAAGCGGCCAACCGCGCCGGCAGCGGCGTGGAGCTGGACGTGGCTGGCGTCAGCCGCTCGGAGGCAGATATGACGCCGTTGGAGGTGATGCTGTCGGAGTCGCAGGAGCGCATGCTGGCAGTCGTCGCGCCGGCTCGTGTGGGCGAGGTCCGGGCGGTGCTGGACCGCTGGGGCCTGCGCTCGGACGTCATCGGCCGGGTCCTCGACGGGCCGCTGGTGCGTGTGCTGGAGGACGGCCAGTTGCGCGCAGAGGTGCCGGTGGCGGCGCTGACCGAGGCGGCGCCGTCGTACGACTGGCCGGCCGAGCCGGCTTCGGCTCGGGAGCCGAAGCCGCTGCCACGGGACCCGCTGGCGCTGCTGGCCGACCCGAACATCTGCTCCCGGCGCTGGGTGTCGCGGCAGTACGACCAGACCATCCAGGCGGCCACCGCCGCGACTGATGACGCCGACGCGGCCTTAATCCTGCTGCCGGGCGGCGAGCGGGCCATCGCGCTGTGCACCGACGGCAATTTCCGGCAGGACGATCCCTACCTGGCCGGCGCGCTGGCCGTGGCCGAGGCCGCCCGCAACGTGAGCTGCACCGGCGCCAGGCCCATCGCCCTGACCAACTGCCTCAACTTCGGCAGTCCCGAGCGCCCGGAGGGCGCCTGGCAGCTGCGGGAAGCCATCCGCGGCCTGGCCGACGCCGCACGCGAGCTCGACATACCGGTCATCAGCGGCAACGTCAGCCTGTACAACGAGTCCGACAGCGGTCCCATCCGGCCCACGCCCATCGTCGGCATGCTGGGCCTGCTGGAGGACGTTTCGCGACGCTGCACCATCGCCTTCAAGCATGAGGGAGACGCAATCGTGCTCCTGGGGCCGGTGTCCGGGGCGCTCGACCTGGAGATGGAGGCTCGCGTGCAGCGCGCAGTGCGCCAGGCCATCGACGCCGGCCTGGTCGTCTCGGCGCACGACTGCTCCGACGGCGGACTGTTCGTGGCCCTGGCGGAGTGCTGCCTCAAGGGTGGCCGTGGGGCTTCGATTGACGCCGACCTGGATTACTTCGATGAAAGCCCGTCACGTGTTGTCGTTTCTACTAGCAATCCGGAGGCGCTGCGGTCGCTGGGCGTGCCGTTGACGCCGCTTGGCACCGTAATGGGTCAGCGCCTTACGATTGGCGCTATCTGCGACTTGAGCCTCGATCAAATGCACACCGCGTACGACGGCGGATTAGAGCGCGTGCTTGCTGGGAGCGCCAGCTGATGTGCGGCGTGTTCGGCATCTACGCGCCTGGCGAGCCGGTGGCGCGGCTGACCTACTTCGGCATCTACGCGCTGCAGCACCGGGGGCAGGAGAGCGCGGGCATCGTCGCCGCCGACGAGGGGCATGGCCTGTCCTTCCAGCGCGGCATGGGCCTGGTGTCGCAGGTGTTCGACGAACAGACCATTGGCGGCATGAGCGGCGACCTGGCCATCGGCCACACCCGCTACTCGACCAGCGGCAGCAGCACCACCGCCCACGCCCAGCCGCTGTTTGCGCCCAGCCTGTTCGGCCCGCTGGCCATGGCCCACAACGGCAATTTGGTGAATGTGGCCGCGCTGCGCCGTGAGACAGACGGGCCGCGAACGGCTGAGGCTACCGACAGTGAGCTTGCGTTGCGCAGCATCGTCCAGGCGCCGGGCAACTCCTGGGCCGACAAGGTGGCCCACGCCATGGGCCGCATGGACGGCGCCTACTGTTTGGTGCTGCTGACGCCGTCGCAGATCATCGCCTGCCGCGACCCGCTGGGCGTGCGGCCGCTGTGCCTGGGCCGTTACAAGAGCGGTTGGGTGGTGGCCTCCGAGTCGTGCGCATTGGAGACCATCGGCGCCGAGTTCGTGCGCGAGCTCGAGCCCGGCGAGCTGATCACCATCGATGGCGGCGGCGTTCACACGCAGCAGCCGGTGCCGCCCCGGCCGCGCGCACTGTGCGTCTTCGAGTTCATCTACTTCGCCCGGCCGGACAGCGTCATCTCCGGCCGCTCGGTGTATGAGGCGCGCTACGAAATGGGCCGCCAGCTGGCCCGCGAGCACGGGGTCGAGGCCGACCTGGTCATCGGCGTGCCCGATTCGGCCACCGCCGCCGCGGCCGGCTACGCCGAAGAGGCCGGCCTGCCCTTCCGCGAGGGGCTGATCAAGAACCGCTACATCGGCAGGACCTTCATCCAGCCGCACCAGAGCCAGCGCGAGGGCGCGGTAGCTCTCAAGTTCAACGCGCTGCCCAGCGTCCTGGCCGGCAAGCGCGTCGTGGTGGTGGACGACTCGATCGTGCGCGGCACGACCACGCCGCCGATTGTGAGCCTGATCCGCCGCGCCGGCGCGCGCGAGGTGCACCTGCGCATCACCGCCCCGCCCATGACCGACCCCTGCTACCTGGGCATCGACGTGGCCCGCAAGAGCGAGCTCATCGCCGCCCGGCTGACGGTGCCGGAGATCGCCCAGGCGGTGGGCGCCGACAGCCTAGGGTATTTATCGCTGCCTGGCCTGGAGCGGGCGGTGGGCGTCACAGGCGGGCTGTGCTCCGGCTGCTTCACGGGGCAATACCCGGTGCAGATCTCGGCAGAGGACGCGAGTCTGCTGGCGACCTCGGCGCGGTGACCGAGACCCCGGTTTCCACCTCTTACAGCGCCGCCGGAGTGAACATCGACAGCGCCAACGAC
>DAIUFO010000034.1:0-17588 GCA_036844545.1 Chloroflexota bacterium | reverse complement strand
TGTTGTCAATAAGGGACCACTGCGCCTGGACCTCGTCCTCTCGAGTGAACAGCTGGGCCTCGCCCAGCATGCAGTCCAGGATGAGCCGCTCGTAAGCGTCCGCCACGGCCACGTCGAACGACGCGCCGTACAGAAAGTCCATGTTCACTGAGCGGATGGCGATGTCCGGGCCGGGCACCTTGGCGCCGAACTTGAGGACGATGCCTTCGTCCGGCTGGATGCGCATGGCCAGCACGTTGGGCTCGAGCGAAGTCGCCGCCGTTTGGCGGAACATCGAGAACGGCGCGCGCTTGAAGGTGACCGCCACCTCGGTGACGCGCTTAGGCACGGCTTTGCCCGTTCGCAGATAGAACGGCACGCCGGCCCAGCGCCAGTTGTCGATGTACAGCTTCATAGCCACGAATGTGTCGGTGATCGATTCCGGGTTGACGCCAGGCTCTTCGCGGTAACCCGGCAGCTGCTGGCCCGCTACCCAGCCCGGGCCGTACTGGCCCCGAACTGTGAAGTCGCGCCCTTCCTCATGGTGCTGCCAGGGGTGGATGGCCCGCAGGACTTTGACCTTCTCGTCCCGCACAGAAGTGGCGTCGAAGGCGGACGGCGGCTCCATGGCCGTCAGCGCCAGGATCTGGAGCATATGGTTGGACACCATGTCGCGGATGGTCCCGGCCTGCTCGTAGTAGCCGGCGCGCCCTTCCAGGCCAACCGCCTCGGCGACGGTGATCTGGACGTGATCGACATGGTCGCGGTTCCAAACCGGCTCGAAGATGCCGTTGGAGAAGCGGAACACCAAGATGTTCTGAACGGTCTCTTTGCCCAGGTAGTGGTCGATGCGGAACACCTGGCCCTCGTCGAACACGGTGTGCAGCAGCTCATTCAGGTCCCGCGCCGACTGCAGATCGTGCCCGAACGGCTTCTCGACGATGATGCGCGACGAGCCGGTCCTATGGCCGTTGGTCCGTGGATGCTCCAGCTCGCGCAGCTGCTGCACGATCGAGCCATGCTCGCTGGGCGGCGTCGACAGGTAGTAGAGCCTGTTGCCGCTGGTCCCGAAGTCCTGGTCGTTTTTGCGCATCACCTCCAGCAGCTGCTGGTAGCCTTTGGGGTCCTCGAAGGTCGAGGCCACGTAGAACAGGCGCTGTTCGAAGCTGGCCCAGACGTCGTCCCGAACGGGCTTTTGACGTGAGAACTCGTTGATGGCGATCTTCATCTCGTCGCGGAATTCCTGGTGCGTCTTCGGCCGTCGGGCGAAGCCGATGACACAGAAGCCGGGCGGCAACAGGCGGCCCAGCTCGAGGTTGTACAAGGCCGGCAGCAGCTTGCGATGGGTCAAGTCGCCGCTGGCTCCGAAGATGACCATGTTGCAAGGCTCAGGCACACGCTCGCCGCGACTCTCGGCGCGCAAGGGGTTGGCGACTGGGGCTGAGGCTACGTCAGGCATAGGGCTTCCCTCACTGGCATCCCCTCGCCCGCTGGCGGGAGAGGGCTAGGGTGAGGGTGGTTGGTCGAGTCTGAACTGGTTCCCTCACCCCAACCCTCGCCCGCCGCGGCGGGAGAGGGAGTGCATGACTTCATCCGGCTTTGATCTCGTGGCCGCCGAACTCGTTGCGGATAACGGCGATGACTTTGGCGGCGAATGAGGCTTCCTGGCGGGAGCGGAAGCGCTCCAGCAGCGATAGTGTCAGGACTGGCGCCGGCACGTCGGTGTCCATCGCCGCCTCGACCGTCCAGCGACCTTCGCCTGAGTCGGCCACCCAGTCCTTGACTCCGTCCAAGTTGGGGTTCTTGGCGAAGGCGTCCTCGGCCAGCTCATTGAGCCAGGAGCGGACGACACTGCCGTGGTTCCAGTTCTTGGCGATGGCAGCCAGATCGAGGTTGTACTTCGAGGCGCGCAGGATTTCGTAGCCTTCGCCGTAGGCCTGCAGCATGCCGTATTCGACGCCATTGTGGACCATCTTCACGAAGTGGCCGGCGCCGTGGGGGCCGCAGTACAGCTCGCCGTCGGGGGGCGCCAGGGTGACCCAAATCGACTTCATGTAGTCGTACGTGTCCCTGTCGCCGCCAATCATGAGCGCGTAGCCATTCTTCAGGCCCCATACGCCGCCGCTGGTGCCACAGTCCATGTACTTGACGCCGAACTCGGCGCAGCGCGTGGCGTGAGGCTCGTCCTCGCGCCACTTAGAGTTGCCGCCGTCGACGACGATGTCGCCCTTCTGCAGCAGCGGCAGGACAGCCTCCAGTTGGTCGTCCGTGGCCTTGCCGGAGGGCACCATCAGCCATACAATGCGGGGGGCCTTGAGCTTGCCTATGAGTTCTTGCAGCGAGAAAGCCGCCTCCATCGGCGAGTTCGCTTTGGTCAGCTCCTCAGTAACGGTCGAGGTGCGGTTGAAGGCCACCACGCGGTGCCCGCCCTGCACCAACCGGATGGCCATATTGCCGCCCATGCGGCCCAAGCCAATCATCGCCAGTTCCATGTCTACTCCTCTTCTCCTTCGTCAGTCTTCTTGTTTGGGCCGGCTGCTAGTGCGTTGCCGGCGGTGCGAACGCGTTGACGCCGAGGATACCGGCGGCGACGGCGACGCCGAACTCCCAGCGGAAAATCTCCTCACCCAGGTCGAACCGGTCGCGCAGCGTGAACGTCACCACTGGCCGGCCGGCGTCGCGCAGCGCGCCGACGCCGGCATCCAGGTCGTGCCCCAGCCGCTCGTAGACGAACAGCCGGTCCTGGCTGTAGCCGCCCGGCTGGCCTAGACTGCTGATGGCCTCGCTGTCGAGTCCGGCCCGTGTCGCGATCTGGGCCGCCCAGGCGCCGAACTTCGAGATGCCCGGCGGGGTGACGACGGTGATCTTCTCGCGGCCGGCCAGGCTGGCTTCGGCCAGGATGGCGCCGAACCAGGCGCCGGCATTGTCGGCGGGCTGGATGAGCGGCACGCAATCGTGGACGACGTGCTCGGCGCGGTTGAGGAGCCTGGTCACGTCACAGCCCGCCACCGCTGCCGCCACCAGCCCCAGGTACGACAGCGCGCCGTACTCGCCGGCGATGTCGCCTGGGTCGAGGAAGACGCGGCGGAACTTGTGGCCCGCCGCCATCCCTGGCAGCTCGGTGCTGGCGTCGGTAACCAGCGCGAAATGGTCGCCATGCGGCTGCAGGCTCCACAGGTGCTCGTGGGCAGCCTTCTGCATCGGCACTGTGGCTGCCTTGCCGGCGTGGATCACGAGCGTGTCCGCGGCGAGTGAGTCGAGCTTGGCCATCTGCTCGGCGTGCATCGCCGACACCTCGGGATAGCCGGCCTGCCCGCCGAACGCCTCGGCCAGCGCGGCGACCGCCGGGTTGATGCCGGCCGAGCCGCAGAAGATGGCACGCTTGAAGCCGGCCGCCTTCACGTGCTCGGCGAAGCGCTCCAGGTCGTCCGCGCGGTCCAGCATCAGGTCGGTGACGTTGAGCCAGCCCATCCTCTTCTTGAGGGACTTGCCGGCGTCCGAGTCCTTGTCCAGCCCCCAGTAGGAGGAGTCCTTCTGCCATATCTTGCGCACGGCGTCGGCCTTGGCCAGCGCCGCCAGCCGCTTGTCGACCGCGAAGCGCAAGTCGCCGATGGAGGCTTCCTCGCGAGCGGCGATGTTGTCGCGCAGCACCTCACGTTTGGCGTCGATCACGGACATGAGAGTGTCAAAGGCGTCGGCGAACAGCTTCACGCCGTCGTCCAGCAGGTCCTGAGTGACCTTGGCCATGTCCACGCCCGCGGCTTCCAGCTGAGTCAGGGCGCGCTTGGCGCCCGGGAGGTCCTGCTCGATAGTTGCCTCGACCTCGCCATGGTCCTTGAAGGCGTCGACCGTGGCCGGGGGCATGGTGTTGACCGTGTCGCGGCCGATGAGCTCCTCGACGTACAGCACGTCGCTGTAGCCCGGGTTCTTGGTGCCGGTGCTGGCCCACAGCGGCCGCTGCACCGCGGCGCCGCGCTGCCGCAGGCTGGCAAAGCGCTGGCCGGCAAATGTTTCCTTGAATGCTTCGTAGGCCACCTTGGCGTTGGCGATGGCTGCCTTGCCATCGAGGCTCCGGACTTCAGGCTTCTCGCCGGCCAGCTGCTCCAGCTGCTTATCGACGGCCGAGTCCACGCGGCTGATGAAGAAACTGGCCACGGAGGCGATACCGGTGAGGTCGCCGGAGCGCCGCTCCAGGCCCTTGAGGTAGGCGTCCATGACGTGGCTGTACATGTCCACCGCGAAGATCAGGGTGACGTTGACGTTGATGCCTTCGCTGATGAGCTGCTCGATGGCCGGGATGCCAGCCGGCGTGGCGGGGATCTTAATCATCAGGTTGGGCTTGTCGATTTCTTTCCACAGCTTGCGCGCCTGCTCGATGCTGCCTTGGGTGTCGTTGGCCAGCTCCGGCCAGACTTCCATGGAGATGTAGCCGTCACGCTTGTTGGTGCGCTTGTAGACGGGCGCCAGCACGTCCGCCGCGTTGCGGATGTCCTGGACAGCCAGCTTCTCGAAGATTTCGCCGGGCTTGTCGCGCAGAAGCGTCTTGATCTGCGCGTCGTACTCGCTGCCGCCGCCAATGGCCTTCTCGAAAATGGCGGGGTTCGAGGTGACGCCCAGGACGCCGTCCTCGTCGATGAGGCGCTTCAGCTCACCCGAGCTGATCAGCCCTCGGCGGATGTTGTCGTACCAGACGGATTGACCTTCCTTCTGGAGCTCGACCAGCGGGTTCGGCATGCTGTCACCTCACGACATCAGTGTCTTGACGCCCGCCACAATAGCCTTAGTCCCGATGCCGGCGGCATCGAGTAACTGTTGTGGTTTGCCTGATCCTGGCATATCGCGGACTGCAAGTCGAATAACCGCCGAAGGTACTCCCCCTCCTTGGTTAGTGAGCGCCTCCAGCACCGCGTCGCCGATGCCTCCTTCGGCCCAATGGTCCTCGACCGTCAGCAGCTTACCGCCGGTTTCGTCGAGGCAGCGCCGCAAGGTGGCGCCGTCCACCGGCTTCACCGAGTACAGGTCCACGATGCGGACGTTGATGCCTTCGGCCTTCAGCTGTTCGTGAGCTTGGAGCGCTTGGTGCAGGGTAATGCCCGCGCCAACGACCGTACACTTGTCGTCGCTCGAGCCGCGGACGACTTTGCAGCCGCCAATCGGGAACTTCTCGTCCGGCCCGTAAATCACCGGGGTCGCTTCGCGGGTGGTCCGCAGGAAGCTGATGCCGTGATGGCCGGCCATTTCCTCGACCAGATGGGCCGTCTGGTTGGCGTCGCTCGGATACAACACTGCGCTGCCCCAGACGGCGCGCATCATGGCCAAATCCTCGAGCGCCATCTGCGACGGCCCATCCTCGCCGATTGACACGCCGGCGTGGGAGCCGCACAGCCGCAGGTGCGCCCGCGAGACGGCGGCCATACGGATGAAGTCGTAGGCGCGGCTGAGGAAGGCCGAGAAGGTCGAGGCGAAAGCAATCTTGTGGCGCACGCTCATGCCCACGGCCGCGGCGATCATCTGCTGCTCGGAGATGTACTGCTCGAAGAAGCGATCCGGATGAGCGTGGGCGAAGTCCTCGGCGTAGGTGGAATTGCTGACCTCGCCGTCGAGCGCCACGACGTCCGCTCGCGCGTCGCCCAGCGCCTTGAGCGCTTCGCCGTAAGCCTTGCGTGTGGCCTTGCTGTCGCCCAGGTTGTAGCGCGGCAGCTGCACCGGCTTGGGTGGGAACAATGCGGCCGGCTGGAGAGCCTCGGGTTTGCGGACTGGGATGACGATGTTCCGCTGGCCACCCAGCTCCTGGATGGCCTTGTCGGCTTCGTCCGGCTTCAGCGCCTTGCCGTGCCAGCCCTCCTTGTCCTCTAAAAAGGACACGCCGGCGCCCTTCTTGGTCTTGGCCACGATGAGAGTGGGCTGTCCCTTGTGTGAGGCGGCTTCGGCGTAGGCGCGATCGATGGCGGCGGGGTCGTGGCCGTCGACCTGGATGGCGTACCAGCCGAAGGCTTTGGCTCGGGCGGCATAGGCGGCGCCGTCCCACTGCAGCTCGGTAGGGCCGCGCTGGCCGAGGCGGTTCATGTCGAGCATGGCCGTGAGGTTGTCCAGCTCGTAGTGGCTGGCGTGGTCGAAGGCCTCCCACTGCGAGCCCTCGGCCATTTCGCTGTCGCCCAGCAGCACCCACATGCGGTAGGGCAGCTTGTCGAGATACTTGCCGGCCAGGGCCACGCCGACGGCGATGGGCAGCCCCTGCCCCAGCGAGCCGGTGGCGACGTCGACCCAGGGCAGGATGGGCGTGGGATGGCCCTGGGTGCGGCTGCCGAACTTGCGGAAGGCCATCAGCTCGTCGTCGCCGATGGCGCCGGCGGCCTTGTAGATGGAGTACAGCAGCGGCGAGGCATGGCCCTTGGAGAAGATGAGATGGTCGTTGTTAGGGTTCGCCGGGTCGTCGAAGTCATAGCGCAGGTGGCTGGCCAGCAGCACGGCCATCAAATCCGCGGCGGACATCGAGGAGGTGGGATGCCCCGATCCGGCCGCCGTGCTGCAACGGATGCTGTCGATACGCAGCTGCTGCGCCAGCTCGTGCCACTGCTGGATGTTAGGAGCTGCTGGTGCTGTCACGCTCATTGGTTGGTTCATCCTCCGGTCTGTGGCTAGGGAGGTTCCCCGCTCAAAGTGGGTCACGAGGGCCTGTTCGCATCGTAGCACCGGAATTGCCTCGAAACGGAACCGTAATTCAAAAAGATTTTTAGGTGGGCCCGGTGAGCTTGAGCTGGTGTTGGCAGTCCCGATGTTGCACCGAGACGGAACCGCGGCGGGCCGGGAACGGAACCGAGGCTCGGTGCTGTTCGAGGACCTTTGCCGGCCCGTTGTGGGGCACGGTATGGGCGAACCGGTTTGCGCTGACGTTCGGCGAAGGCTCGCATCAAATCAGACTAGTCCCTCGTCGCACCAGACGGCCACGCCAGCCAGCGGCGAGTGTTAACGAGAAAGTAGTTCAAATAGATGGCATGGTGTCAATCGCGGTCCGGCCGGCGTTGTCGCGAGCACTCGGATCGGCGCCGCGGGCGAGCAGGAGATCGATCATCTTGCCAGCGCCCGGCGACTCGGCGTTAAGGCAGTGCAGCGGCGTCTGGGCGAGCTCGTCCCGTGCATTCACAAGCGAGGGATCGCCGCTCAGCAGCTCTTGCAGCCGGTCGATGAGGCCAAATTGCACGGCGTCGTGGATGCCGGCATGAGGCTCGAGCAGATCGAAGATGCGTGTCGCGTCGTGGTGCTTTGCCCAGCCGAGTGGCGTGCCGCGGAAGCGTGAGTCGCGGATGGTAACGCTTGCGCCGTGGCGCAGGAGCAGCTCAATCGCGGGCAGCCGGCGTTCGTCGTACATGTGGGGATCGCCGCGCGCGCCCAGCGGCACGCCCGCTGTCAGAGCGTGCAGAACCGTGCCGCCCATTTGATTCAGGCCGGGCACCTCCTGGTTCACGTTGGCGCCCAGCTCCAGCAGCAGCTCGGCTGTGTCCAGCCGAGCGTGCAGGCAGGCGAAGCAAAGGGCCTGGCAAAGGATGTTCTCGCGCGTCCGCTCGCAGCGGAAGCGATTCTCGTAAGGGTCGGCCAAGCGCCCGGCCTCAGGCGTGAGGCTGCCGTCGGGATTGACGAAGCTCTCGACCATGTCCAGCTTGCCCAGCCCGGCGGCGAAGCGCAGGTCGAGCTGGGCGCCGAAGCGCGCCAGCAGCTCCGCGATGTCGGTGAATCCGAAGCTGAGGGCATACGCCAGCGGCATGCCGCCGCCATCGGGGCCATCCACGGCCGCGCCGCCCTCGAGCAGCGCGCGAGCGGCGCCCTCGGCGCAGCAACTGACAGCGGTCTTGAGCGGACCGCCGTCGTCGATGTCGACGTCCGCGCCGGCCCGGATAAGGGCCTGCGCCAGCTGGTAGTCGTTGCCGCGGCGGTTCGTGCCATAGAACAAGCCTTCCGACACGCAGTTGAGGGGGATTGAGTCGTTCGGGATGTGATCGGGCGTGCGGCCATCCAGCCAGCGCGGGTCAGCGGCGCTCGGGGCGGCGCGAAGGAGCGCTTGCAGCTTGCGGAGCTGGCCCTGGCGCGCGGCGTCGATGACCTGCTGGACGGTTGGGTCGAGGTGGAGATAGCTTTCGTACTTACTCCAGAAGGCATAGCCTTCCTCGTTGGCCACGACCAGCCGAGCGTCCCGTTCGGACAGCTCGGTGGCGTTGGGATCGTAGTCCTGGAAGCGCTCCCTGCTGTGCACGCACGACAGCAGGCGGTCCCTCGTTTGCCGATCGGCCGCCGCGAAGGCCTTACGCAGATGAGCCACGCGCTGCTCCACACGCTCCAGCGGTGTCCGTTGCATTAGTGCAGCGATTTCGAAATACCGCGGCGGATCGGCCACAGGATCTGGAACCCTCGCCCGCCGCGGCGGGCGAGGGCAGGGTGAGGGCACCTCTTACTTGCACCGGCGGAAGGACCTTCGCGAAAGGGTATGTAAATGCGAGCCCACACCGTGGCACCAAGTCCCGGTTGAGCTCGGATCGGCTGCTTCACGAGAGGTGCTGGCTTGGGACCAAACGTGAAAGCCCTCACCCTGCCCTCTCCCGCCGCGGCGGGAGAGGGTTCTCCAGAGCAAGCAACAGCCATCGGCAGGATGGTGGCGCTATTTCGGGATCGTTTTATTAGGACCTCCTTTCAGCCAACGCCCGGCGCGTGGTGTATAACGGAGCAAGATTGAGATGAGCACCCCAACTGTCAGCCATGCTATCCGTGAAGCCGACCTCAGCGAGCGCTTCGGGCCGCCGAGCCCGCGGGTTGTCGATAAGGTCCAGCCCAAGCTGACGGCGTGGATGACGGAATTCATCCATCGCTCGCCGTTCATGGTGCTGGCGACGTCGACCTCGGACGGCGCCTGCGACGTCTCGCCCAAGGGCGGAGGGCCGGGCTTCGTGACGGTGCTGGACGAGCAGACGCTTCTGGTGCCGGACTACGCGGGCAACAACCTGTTCTTCGGGCATAAGAACATAATGGACAACCCGCAGGTTGCTCTGCTGTTCCTGATCCCCGGCGAGGGCTGGGCAGTACGCGTGAACGGCCGCGCCCAGATCGTGGACGACGAAGCCAGCATGGCCGCGTTGGGAGTCGCGCCCCATGGCGAGAAACCTCGCCTGGGCATCAAGGTGTTTATCGCGGAGTGCTTCAGCCACTGCCCTAAGGCGCTGGTCCGCTCCGACATCTGGAATCCGGAGAAGCGCGCTCGCTTCCCCAAGAAGGCCGACCCGCCAGGCGGCTGGCTGGCCCAGATCGAGGGCTGACTCCAACCGTCGCAGCTCCTTCACGGGTTCGGCTACACACTGGCCCCATCCTGGCGGACGCGGCAGAACAGAGTCCGAATGCTGGCGCGGCGTGCTTCCTGTCATACTTCCGGCGAAGAGGAGAGCCGTGCCGTTCAGCGTAGACGATTTCCAGGATCTGCTGCGGCTGTTGGAGCAGCGGCCGGACTGGCGTGCAGAGCTGCGCCGGCACGTGCTCGATGGCGAGTTGCTGGAGCTGCCGGCGATCGTCGGCCAGTTGGGCGTTGGCATGGACCAGCTCACCGATCGCATGGACCAGCTGGCGGGCCGCATGGACGAGCTGGCGCAGGCGCAGAAGGCCCTCACGACCCAGATGGCAGGGTTGGCGGACCAGATGGCAGTAATGGTGGACCGCGTGGGGAAGATGGGCGATCGGGTCGGTTCCGTGGAGGGCGAGCTGCTCGAGCTGCGTTACGAGCGCCATGCGGCGGCGTACTTCAGCCGGCTGGCCCGCAAGCTTCGGGTGGTGGATCCGTCGAGGGTGGCGGACATGTTGGACGACGCGGTGGACGCGGGCCGCCTGGCGGAGGCTGAACGGGATGCGGTAATGGAGGCAGATTTGGTCCTCAGCGGCAAGCGCCGCGAGGATCGCGCCGACGTCTATTTCGTAGTTGAAGTATCGGTCGGCATCGGTCTGGACGACGTTTCGCGGGCAGTGGAGCGTGCCCGAGCACTCACAAAGATCGGTCAGACGGCTCTGCCCGTTGTGGCCGGCCATTGGATCAACCACGAGGCCGAGGCCGCTGCCCGAGATCTGGGCGTGGTGCAGATCCTGGACGGACGGGCCCGCAGGCCCGAAGCGTAGGCCAGCGGACAGCGTGCCTTTCCAGGAGGATCAGCAGCCCACGCTGGAAGGCATCCAGGCCATGCTGGAGTTCCTGGGCAATACCAGTATGCCCGCGGCCAAGACGGCGAAAGCCGAGCAGTTCGTGGACACGCGCATCCTGTCGCGCATGGCCAAGGCATAACAGGAGAGACGAATGCCAAGTCAGGCGCTGGGCACAGGGATTGACCTGCACTACGAGACACACGGCGAGGGCGAGCCGCTGGTGCTCATCCCCTCGACGGGATATTCGGGCAACGTCTTTGACATGCACCAGGCGCCGGAGCTGTCAAAGTCGCTGCGGCTCATCACCTTCGATCCGCGCGGCTGCGGCCGGTCCAGCCAGCCCAACAGCGTCTACACCATCGACCAGATGGCCTGCGACGTGTACGAGCTGCTGGGCCATCTGAAGATTGAGGCGGCCCACGTGCTGGGCCATTCCATCGGCGGCCGCGTGGCCCTGAGTCTGGCCCTGAACTTCCCGGGCCGGGTGAAGAGCCTGATCCTGGCTGCCAGCGGCTCGGGCACTGCCGCCTGGGCGGGCGATGGCTGCGTGCCAGGCGTGCCGGCCCGCTGGATCGAGCCGTTGGGCCGGATGGGCTTCGAAGCCTACGTCCGCTACGACGTGTGCGAGACCGAAACCTACTTCACCGACGGGTTCCGCGCCCAGCATCCCGACCAGGTGCAGGCCATGTACGACGCCGCCTGGAGCCGGCACGCCAAGTGGCCGGCGTACATCCGCATCTGCATCGCCCGCCATACCTGGGACTGCACCCACCGGCTGGCTGAGATCAAGCAGCCCGCGCTGGTGGTAATCGGCGACCACGACAGCGGCGGCGGCAATCACATGCGCCAGGCGCACATCTTGGCCGACCGCATCCCGAATGCCGAGCTCAAGCTGCTGCCCGGCCAATCACATGGCTTCTTCTGGCAGGCGCCGCGGGAGACCAACGCCTGGATCGTGGACTGGGTCCGGCGGCACACCTAGGAAAGGACGATTCCCATGCCAATGGCCACGCTGCCTACGGGCATCGACATGTACTACGAGACTCATGGATCGGGCGAGCCGCTGGTGCTCATCCCGTCAACCGCCTTCGCCTGCAACGTCTGGCAGCCATCTCAGGTGGCGGACCTCAGCAAGCGGCTGCGGCTGATCGTCATGGACCCGCGCGGCGTCGGCCGCACAACGCATGCCGGCGGTTTCTACACCGTCGAGCAGATGGCCTATGACGTTGTGGCGCTGCTTGACGTCATCGGGGTCGACTCGGCCCATGTGCTGGGCCACTCGATGGGCGGGCGCATCGCGCTGGCGATGGCGCTGGACTTTCCGGGCCGGGTGCGCAGCCTGATCATGGCTGCCAGCGGCTCGGGGCCGGCCGCGCGGCACGGCGCCGGGACCGTCCCAGGCCTCGGCATCGGGTTCATCAGCGAGCTGGCAGAGAAGGGCTTCGAGAAGCACATCCGCGATGAGCTGCTCGACAGCGATACGTACCTGACAGATGAGTATCGCGCCAGCCATCCGAACGAGGCCCGCGCGTTCTACGACATGGCGTCGAGCCTGTACGCTAAGTGGCCGGAGTTTCTACGCCTGGTGGCCGCGCGCCAGAATTTCGAGGGCACCCACCGGCTCGGCGACCTCCGCATGCCTGTGCTCATCGCCGTTGGCGACCTGGACAGCGGCGGCAGCAACCACGTCTACCAGGCGCAGCAGATGAAGGAGCGCATCCCCAGCGCGGAGCTCAGGATCCTACCTGGCCAATCGCACGGCTTCTTCTGGCAAGCGCCTGGTGAGACCAACGACTGGATCGCGGAGTGGGTGCTGGGCCATGCGAAAGGCGCCGTCAGCTAGCCTCTCCCACACGGGTTATATGGTCTACGCCGTCAGCTCATCCAGGCCGCGGATGGTGACCCGGCCGGCGACCAGCTCGCCGGTGAAGGTGGCGCTGGGGCCGAAGATGGCGAAGTTGACGGGCGCGGTGTCCTTCAGGAAGTAGACGCTGAAGGCGAAGCTGTCGCCGGGCTTGCGGCCGTCGGGGCCAGGCTTACCGCCGCCGTCGACGGCCTCGATGTGGAAGGTGGCTGGCTCGGGCTTGTCGCGCGAGCCGAAGCTCGACGATGACGTCCCGGCGTAGGTGGTGCAGTCGAGGTCGCCCTCCAGGATGAGCTTGCGCGCGCCGTTGGGCGCGGCGGTTACGGCACGCCGGGTCATTTGGGGAGCGACCATGAGCATGTAGAACTGGCCAGGCTCGATGGTCTGCTTGCCGGCGCCATAGGTCGGCATGACAAAGCGCTGGGCGTTGTATTCCACCGAGCACAGGGCCTGGTTCATGTCGAAGAAGAAGTTCTCGCGCAGCGGAACGGTGGGGTTGCCGGACTCGTCGGGCATGTACTTGAGGTTGACGCCGCCGCCTGAGGCCACCCAGCGGTCGGCCAGAGCCCCTCGGCCGGCCCGGCCGGCGAGGGGCCAGGCCGCCAGGAAACCGGCGGACAGGGCCGCTGCACCGATACCAGTGATGAAGGCTCTGCGGTCTTCCGGGATGGGGGCCCTCTCCCTCGCCCTCTCCCGGAGGGAGAGGGAACTGCAGGCGAGGCACACCAGCAGCAGCGCCAGGAAGATGGCGTAGGGGACGCCGGCGAGCATGAGGGCGCCGCCGAGGACGCCCGTGGCGGCCCCGAACAGCGCTTGGCCGGCCGGTCTGGGGGGCGTCGTGCGGGGATCGGTCAGCATGAAGAAGGCGAACAGGATGGCTGAGCCGGTGAGGAGCGGGCGCGGAGCCGCTGAGAGGGGGAAGCCGGTGGCCAACGCGCCTATCGCCAGCACGACGGCCCAGCCGGCGGCAAACGGCAGCACCAGCGCCAGCCGCCTGGCCATGAACAGCACTACGACGCCCAGCGCGGCCACCAGGAACAGCAGCAGGCCCAGGTTGGGCCACTGTCCGGGATCGAGCCGGGTCTCGGTGAAAGGCAGGATGAGCAGCAGGGTGATGCCGAGGTTCGAGGGATTGAACACGTGGCGCCCAGCGAAGCGCAGGGCGTATTTGGAGGCGATGGCCAGGAAGCTTGCGGCAAAGAATGGCCACAGCTCGGTCGAACGCAGCAGGAGTCCGACGCTCAAGCCCGAGATCGTGGCGCTCAACGGCAGCTGCCACTCGGCGCGGGCCGTGCGAGCGAGCACCATCTCCGTCAGCCAGGCGGCAACGACCGCCAGCGCTACCTGAAGCGGGGTGACGTCGAACCGGAAAAAGACCTGGCCGAGGATGGTGAACAGCAGCAGGACGCACGTCTGCGCCCACAGCGCCCGGGGATTCCTGACTAAATCAATCGACAATGTTGCTATTATCCGAAACGCGAAATGAGTGTACAGGCGCTGCCCCGGGCAACCGGCCTGCCGGCGATCCGCTTCGGCCGCGGCTTAGCCGCCAAGATCGGCGTCGTTGTGCTGGCGATTATCCTGCTCGGTCTGTTCAGCTCGGTGGAGATGGGCGTCTTCTGGGGGCTGGGCATGAGCTTCGGTTTCATCCTGCAGCGCAGCCGCTTGTGCTTCGCCTCGGCCTTCCGGGATATGTTCCTGATGCGCGAGGGCCGCAACATGAAGGCGATCCTGGCCGGTATCGCCGTGGCTACGGCAGGTTTCGCGCTGCTGATGCAGAAGGCGGTGCCCGATCCAGCGGCCGGCGCCTTCCCGGATCAGGCGCACGTGGTCCCGACCGGCCTGTACCTGGTGGTTGGCGGCCTGCTGTTCGGCGTCGGCATGGTCGTGGCCGGAGGCTGCGTGTCCGGCAGTATGTACCGGGTTGGCGAGGGCTACGTTGCCTCCGGCGTGGCGCTGCTGGGCGTGCTGGTGGGGCTGGAGGCTGCCGCGCACAGTTGGAACTTCTGGTTCCAGTTCAACATCTCGACCTCGCCGATTGTGTGGCTGCCCAGCAGCCTGGGATACGGCGGCGCGGGCTGCTCACCGGCGTGCTGCTGCTGGCGGCCTACGTGGGCTTGACCTGGTGGGAATCGGGCCGGCCGCCGATGATCGCCCTCAAGAAGAAGCCTGAGGACGAGCCGGCCACCTTCCAGGCCAAGATTGCGCACAGCTACCGCCGCATCTTCGTGAAAGGCTGGCCGATGCTGGCCGGCGCGGTGGCGTTGGGCGTGCTGAATATATTGGCCTTCACCTACGAGCACCCGCTGGGCGTGACGGGCGAGCTGGCCACGTGGGCAGACCGCGGCGCCAAGCTGATGAGCCTGGGCGCCCCCAAGCTGCTGGGCGCGGATCGCCTGGCTGGCTGCAACCTGGCCCTCGACGGCAACGCACCGTGGTTGAACCACAACTTCGCCCTGGACTCCGGCGTCATCTTCGGCGCCTTTTTCGCGGCCGTGCTGGCCTCGGAGTTCAAGGTCCGCTTTGCTCCGCATCCGCGGCGGTACGTCCAGTCGCTGGGCGGCGGCGTGCTGATGGGCTATGGCGCCGGGCTGGCCGTTGGCTGCACTATCGGCGCTTTCTTCTCAGCTATCCCATCGCTCGGCCTCAACGGCTGGGTATTCGGCCTATCGCTGCTGGCGGGCTCGTTCGCCGGCGTAAAAATCATCCAAAGGATTGCCTGATGCTTGACGTACGCGGGGAAATTTGCCCCTACCCCATGATGAAAGCCGTGGATGCGCTGAAGAAGCTGCAGCCGGAACAGGACACGCTGGAGGTGCTGACCGACCATGCGCCGGCGCTGACGACGATCCCCTGGGAGGCGGCCAAACTGGGCTTTGAGGCTGACATCGACGAGGTGGGCTCGCCCGAGTGGCGCATCACCCTGCGCCGCTCGGAGGCCGCTCGGAACCCCCAGGCAATCTTGGCTCGCCTGCAGGACAAGCTGGCCGAGGTTGGAGCCTAAGTGGTCCGCGGCAGAAGAGGGTTCCAGGCCGCCGGGCGACCACCAACTGACCCGTCACGCATTTCTGCCACGGACCACTAAGCTTGCTTTTTGTCATGCAAAGCGAAGCGCAGCATCCGTCAGCAGGGGTCACGGATTCTTCGCTCGACGCTCAGAATGACAAACTAAGTCGCCGCCGGTTCCTATGGCTGGCCGGTCTGGCGCCATTGGCGCTGGCTGCCTGCGGGCAGACCATTGCCGGCCAGGCATCGGCTACAGCGTCGGCCAGCGCCGCGCCCGCGAGCGCAGCGGCCGCGGCGAGCGCGGTCGCCAGCGCCAGCGCCAAGCCGGCGGCTTCGGCGGCGGCATCGAGCAAGCCCAGCGCGGTGAACAGCGCGGCGTCGTCGATCAGCTCCGCGTTGTCGCCGCCCAGCCAGACCATCGCGGTGTTCAACGTCGGCTCCAAAGATGTGACCTTGATCGACGCCGCCAGCAACGAAGTGGCCGGCACCAAGCCGCTGGGCGCAGCCATCCGCTGGCTGGGTGAGGAGCAGGCCTATTGGGACGGCAAGCTGATCTGGACCTACGACTTCCCGGACAACAAGCTGGAGATGCTGGCCATCGACCCGGCAACCTGGCAGGTCGTTAAGCGCATTCCCGCCGGGAACGGGCCCGGGCACAGCGTGATCGTTTCCAAGGACCGTAAGACCGCCGCGATCAACGTCGCCGGGGACAACAAGCTGCTGGCGTTCGACACCAGCTCGAATGCCCAAACCGCCGCGGCGGACGTGGGCAAGTTTCCCTGCGACCTCGACGACTCCTCCGACGGCAAGATACTGTACTCGCCGGAGCGCGACCAGGATACCGTGGCCATGTTCGACGCGGCCACGCTCAAGCTGGTGAAGCGCGTGGAGTTCCCATCGGGCAGCAAGCCCCACATGCTGCGGGTGTCGCCGGACGGCCAGACGGTGTGGGTGCAGACCGCCGAGGCGGGCACCAATGTGGTGCTCAAGGCTTCCGATCTGTCCACGTTGGCGACCGAGAAGGTGGGCAAGACACCTGTGACCAACGCCTGGAGCCCGGATGGCAAGTGGTCGCTGGTTACCAACCAGGGCGAGAACACCGCCACGCTGTTCGACGCCACGACCTTCAAGCCGGTCAAGACGATTACCGTCGGCCAGGGCCCAGCCATCGTCAGCTTCCGGCAGGACGGGAAGTTCGCCTACGTGGCCGTCACCGGCGCCAACAGCGTGGCCGTGATCGACACCGCCACCTGGACGGTTGCCAAGACGCTGCGGGCTGGGCAGCAGCCGCAAGGCGTGATCATCCTGCCGCCCGGTCCGCGCTGATTAGTCCAACCGCCCTATAGGAACGGCGCTGCTCGGGCGCTAAGATCGTCCATGGTCTCTTGAAGGCATTCCGAGTTCTAGCCATCGCGTCGGCGGTGGCTACGTTCCTGCTGGTGGTCATCGGCGCCGTCGTGCGCGTGAGCGGCTCCGGATTGGGCTGCGGCAACGACTGGCCGCTGTGCCACGGCTCGCTGATCCCGCTGTTCGACCTGCCGACGTTCATCGAATGGAACCACCGGCTGTTTGCCAGCCTGGTGGTCATCTTGACCCTGGCGACGGCCACCGTCGCCTGGATCTGGCTGCGCGGGCGGCGCAACCTGCTGTGGCTGGCCAATGCCGCGGTGGTGCTGCTGATTATCCAGAGCCTGCTGGGCGCGGTGACGGTCAAGCTCGATCTGCCGCCGCAGGTGGTCATGGCCCACCTGGGTACGGCCATGCTGGTGCTGGCCACCCTGCTGATAACGGCTACGCTGGCCGCCCCCCAGGCGGTGGTATCCAAGCCGGCCAAGCCCCACGATGCCGGAGGGTTCTATGCGCTGGCGCTGTGGACGACGGTTGGGACGTTCTTACTGTTGATGAGCGGCTCGCTGGTCACCGGCAGCGGTGCGGCCAGCGCGTGCTCCGATTGGCCGCTGTGTCGGGGACTGTCGCTGCCCACCCAGTGGCAGGCTTCCTGGTGCTGCAGGTGCTGGTTGGGGCCTTCCAAGTCTGGTTCCAGTTCCCGCCGGCGCTGGTTGCCAGCCATATCGCCTTGGCTGAGGCTGTCTGGGGTGGCTTGGTGGTAGTGACGGTGCTGGCCTACCGCGAGCGCCGAGCCGCCAGGCTGGATGCCCCAAGCGAGGACAGCGCTCACCTAGCCTCTACCAGTCCTACCCGGACGGCGGAAGCGATGGGCGAGGAACAGCCGGTACTTGCGAACACCTTCCGGCAAACACTGGCCGACTATGTCGCGCTTACCAAGCCGGAGATCATTAGCCTGCTGCTGGTCACGACCATTTGCACCATGTTCATTGCCACCCGCGACATGCCGTCGCCGTGGCTGATCTTGTGGACCACCATTGGTGGGGCGCTGTCGGCCGGCGGGGCCAATGCGCTCAATTGCTACGTCGACCAAGATATCGACCAGGAGATGACGCGCACACGGCGGCGCCCGATCCCGGCTGGTCGCATGGAGCCGCAGCAGGTGCTGATTTTCGGGCTTACGCTGGCAGTGCTGTCATTCATGGTGATGCTGCTGGGCGTG
>DAIUFO010000033.1:0-17603 GCA_036844545.1 Chloroflexota bacterium | reverse complement strand
TCCGGGCTTCCTGACCAGCTCGACATGGGACCCGCGGCAGCGGCTGTTCGGAGCGCTGCCGTTCATCTATGGCACGGTCGTCTCTTCGTTGATCGGGCTGGCCATCGCGGCCCCAGTTGGCATAGCGGCGGCTATCTTCATCGTCGAGTTGGCGCCATTCTGGCTGGGGAACGCCGTTTCGGCGCTGGTCGAACTGCTCGCGGCCATCCCGTCGGTCCTCCTCGGCCTGTGGGGCATCTTCGTGATGGTGCCGTTCCTGCGCTCGCGCATCGAGCAGCCGCTGATGGACCGGCTGCCAAAGGTCCCCTTCCTTACCGGTCCGGCTTATGGTGTCGGCCTGCTGGCCGGAGCGCTCATCCTGGCCATCATGGTCATGCCGACGGTCGTGGCCATTTCCCGCGACGTGATGGCCGTCGTACCCATGGGCCAGCGTGAGGCCATGCTGGCGCTGGGCGCCACCCCCTGGGAGGCGACAACGTGGGCCGTTTTGCCCTACGCGCGCTCCGGCATCCTGGGGGCGGTGGTCCTTGGCCTTGGTCGGGCGCTGGGCGAGACCATGGCGGTGACGATGGTGATCGGCAACCGGCCCGAAATCTCCGCCTCTCTGTTCCAGCCGGCCTACACCATGGCCAGCGTGATCGCCAATGAGTTCACCGAAGCCACCTACGAGCTGTATATCTCGGCGCTGGTCGAGATCGGTCTGGTGCTGTTTCTCGTCACGGTGGCTCTGAACGCCACCGCGCGTTTCCTGGTGTGGCGGACCTCGAGGCCGGCTCTGGCTCAAGGTGGCGCTTGACGACGGGCGAAAGCGTGCTGCATCCAGGCGCCAATCTTGCCCGCCGGCAGACGGTGAACGTCGTGATGAGAGGAACCGTCTCGGCCGCGAGCGCCGTCGCCATCCTGCCCTTGCTGTTGGTGCTGGGCTTCATCCTCGTCAACGGCGCGGCCGGTCTGAGTCTGGATCTCGTCACGCAGTTGCCCGGGCCCGTTGGCGAAGCCGGCGGCGGCATGGCCAACGCCTTCCTGGGCACGCTGGTGCTGATCGTGCTTGCCAGCGCTCTGGCGCTGCCGGTCGGCATCCTGGCGGGCATCTACCTCGCGGAATTCGGACACAATGCATTCGGGCACACGCTGCGCTTCCTGACTGACGTCTTGACAGGCATCCCATCCATCGTCGTGGGCATCGTGGCCTACACGCTGGTGGTGATTCCCATGCAGGGCTTCTCCGCGCTTGCCGGCGGGGTAGCCCTGGCGATCATCATGATTCCCACCGTGACACGCACGACCGAGGAAGCGCTCAAGCGCGTGCCCCTGACCGTCCGCGAAGCCGCGCTGGCGTTAGGCGTGCACGAGTGGAAGACCACCTTGCTGGTTGTCGTTCCGGCCGGCCTGGGCGGCATTGTCACCGGTGTCATGCTGGGTATCGCCCGCATTGCCGGCGAAACGGCGCCGCTGCTGTTCACGGCCTTTGGCAGCCGCTTCTGGCCGACCGGCCTTACCGGCCCGATCGCAGCCGTGCCGCTTCAGATTTTCCAGTACGCTATTGCGCCGTACCAGGATTGGCACAGGCAGGCGTGGGCGGCGGCGCTGCTGCTCATGGTGCTGGTGTTGAGCCTCAACATGGGGGTGCGCCTGGCCACTCGAACCGGTTTCCAGAGGGAGCAGCGATGATCACGATGTACGAGCATTTGGTGGAAGAGGTAATTCCAGAGACTACCGTCGAAGCCGTTGCCGTGGATGCCAGCGGCCTGTTGGTGCGCAA
Source organism: Chloroflexota bacterium (assembly GCA_036844545.1). Taxonomy (GTDB): domain Bacteria; phylum Chloroflexota; class JAJPGV01; order JAJPGV01; family JAJPGV01; genus DATGVV01. Next base: position 15,841 of record DAIUFO010000033.1, on the reverse strand, counting down.
TCTGAGTGCCTATTACGGCGAGTTCCGGGCGTTGCAGGACATCAACCTGACCGTGCGGCCCAACCGCGTGACAGCGCTGATTGGACCGTCCGGCTGCGGGAAATCGACATTGATACGCTGCCTCAACCGCCTGCATGAGGTCAACAGGGGTACGCGCGTGGAGGGGCAGGTGCTGCTGCAAGGAATAGACCTCTACCAATCGGGGATGGACCCAGTGGCCGTGCGCCGGGTCGTGGGCATGGTCTTCCAGCGACCCAACCCGTTTCCGACGATGTCCATCTTCGACAACGTCGCGGCCGGCCTTCGCCTGAACGGAGCGCGCAGCAAGAGTCAGCTCACGATGAAGGTCGAAGGCTGCCTTCGCCAGGCTGCGCTGTGGGATGAGGTGAAGGACAAGCTGCGGCAGCCTGCGGTGGCGCTGTCCGGCGGCCAGCAACAGCGGTTGTGCCTGGCCCGAGCGCTGGCTGTTGACCCAGCAGTGATCTTGATGGACGAGCCGTGCTCGGCACTGGATCCGATCTCCACATTGCGCATCGAGGACCTCATCAGCGAGCTCAAGCAGCAGGTGACGATCGTGATCGTCACCCATAACATGCAGCAGGCGGCGCGGGTGTCCGATTACACCGCGTTCATGCTGGCGAATGAAGCGGGCGCCGGGGAGATCATCGAGTTCGGACCGACCCGGACCATCTTCACCAATCCAAGCGACTCTCGCACGGAGAGCTACATCACTGGCCGCTTCGGCTAAGGACAAAATGGCCCACGTGCGCAAGAAGGTGCTGGTTGTCGATGATGAGCCGGTCCTGCGCGAGACGCTGCAATACAACCTGGCCCGCGAGGGTTACCAGGTCTTGCTGGCGGCCACGGGCGAAGACGGTCTCCGCTTGGGTCGAGAAGAAAAGCCCGATCTGGTGCTGCTTGACCTGATGCTGCCGGGCATGACTGGCCTGGAGGTGTGCCGCGAGCTGCGCCGGCGGACCAATGCCCCGGTGCTGATGCTGACCGCCAAGGACTCCGAGGTCGACAAGGTCATTGGGCTGGAGCTCGGCGCCGACGACTACATCACCAAGCCGTTCAGCATGCCAGAGCTGATGGCGCGAGTGAAGGCCCACCTGCGACGAGTGGAGCAGCTTGCGACGCAAGGAACCCAGCCCGGTATCCCTATCCAGTCGAAGTTAGCCCATGGTGAGCTCGAAATAGCGCCGGCCAAACATGAAGTTCGGCTGCGTGGCGAGACCCTCAGTCTCAAACCCAAGGAATATCAGCTGCTGCTGCTGCTGGCCAGCAATCCGGGGATAGTCTTTACGCGGGAGACGCTTCTGGATCGCGTCTGGGGCATGGACTACGAGGGCGAAAGCGCCCGCACAGTGGACGTGCACATCAACTGGCTGCGCAAGAAGATCGAGACTGATCCGGCTCGTCCGCGCTGCATCGAGACCGTGAGAGGCGCCGGCTACCGGTTCGCTGAATGACTTTCTGGCTGGCTGTTGGATTCGGGCCGTGCTTGCTGCTGTTGCTCCTGGCAACCTTCCGGCTCGGTCAACAGCGGCGCACGTTCTCGAGCCTGGAACTGGAGCTGCACCTCGAGCGCGAGCGTCTGAAAGAGGCCCGCGAGGCAAACTCGTTCTTGGCGGGCATCAACCGTTCGTTCGTCGACCAGGCCCGCTCGGCAATGCTCCTGCTCGATGCTGCCGGCAAGCTGCGTCATTTCAATCCCGCCGCGGCGCGGCTCTTCAGGCTCAGTGCCGCCGCGGAGGGCAAACCGGTCATTGAAGTCGTGCACGACCACGACCTCGACCTCCTGGTGCAGAACATCTTCCGGAGCTCTGAGGCGCCGCGGACGACCGATTTCCGGCTGGTGGGCACGGACCTGGCGCTGCAGGCCACCGCGGACGCCATCAGAAACGAGCGCGACGAGCTGCTGGGCGTGACCATCGTCATCGAGGACCTGACTGAGCTCCATCGGTTGGAGCTGGTTCGCCGTGAATTTGTCGCCAACGTGTCGCACGAGCTGCGTACGCCGCTGGCCACTGTCAAGGCGCTCGTCGAAACACTGGAGGCGGGGGCGCTCGAAGAGAAAGGGCGGGCGGTGGACTTTCTGGCAAAGATGAACCGCGAGCTGGATCGTCTGGCGGCGCTGGTTCGGGATCTCCTGGAGCTGTCCCGCATCGAATCACGGCGCATTAGTCTGCTGGCCGAGCCGTTGGATATCCGAGAGACCGTGTTGGAAGCCGTCGACCAGCTGCGACCCGAGGCCGAACGAGCCGGCCTCACGCTCGAGCTGGCGGCCAGCCCCGAGGTGGGAGAAGCGCTGGCCGACCCCGATCGAACCAAACAGATTCTGCTCAACCTCATTCAAAACGCCATTAAGTTCACTCCGCCTCCGGGCGAGATTTCGGTGAGCATCGCCCCCTCAAAGCAGGGCGTGGAGGTAGTTGTTCGCGACACAGGCGTAGGCATACCCGAGCACGAGCTGCCCAGGGTGTTCGAGCGCTTTTACAAAGTGGATAAGGGCCGGGCCCAAAACCAGGGCTCTGGCACCGGACTCGGATTGGCCATTGCCAAGCACTTGACCAGCGCGATGGGCGGCAGCATCCGGGCGGAGAGTGTAGAAGGTATCGGTTCGACGTTCAGCTTTATATTGCCGGCCGCCGTGGAAAGCGAAGAGGAGGTTGTCGTATGACCCGCTTGACCTATGGCCAGTCGCTGGACCAGCTGCAGCAGGATCTTTTGAGCATGGGCGCCGCTGTCGGAAAGCAAATCGACCAGGCCATAGAGTCGCTGAAAAGGCGTGACGTCGCCGCCGCCGAGGCGGTCATCGAGCGCGACTCCGAGATCGACCACATGCGCTACGAGCTCGAGGAGCGCTGCGTGGAGCTGTTCGCGACCCAGAATCCTATGGCAGGTGACCTCCGAACCGTCACCTCCGCGCTCATCATCTCCAACGAGCTGGAGCGGATGGGCGACTACGCGGAAGGGATCTGCAAGGTCACCGTCAAGCTTGGCCAGGAGCCACCATTGAAGCCATTGATAGACATTCCACGAATGTCAGTCATCGCTCAAGACATGCTTCAGCGCTGCATGCAGGCCTTCATCGACAGGGATGCCCAGGCCGCCGAGCGCATCTGCCAGGAAGACGACCAGCTGGATGACCTTTACCAGCAGATATTGCGGGAGCTGCTTGGCTACATGATCGAGGACCCGGGCTCCATCACCAGAGCAACCTACTTATTGTGGGTGGCGCACAATCTCGAACGCATTGGCGATCGGGTAAGCAATATCGCCGAGCGGGTCATCTACATGGCGACCGGGCGTCTCGAAGTACCGCGGGCTGCGAAGGCCAACCGAGACCAGACCTGACCCCCTGATTCTGTATGCTGATTGTTCGGCATGCGGAACTCAGGCGCGGTAGTGGCGGTCCACAAGACCAGCGCCGTGCTCGAGCTGCGGGACGTGTCGTTCACCTATGGCCAGGGCGCCCTGGCCACGCCGGCTGTCCGCGGCCTGCAGCTGCAGGTGGCCAGCGGCGAGATCGTGAGCCTGGTAGGGCCCAGCGGCTGCGGCAAGACCACCATCCTGAAGCTGGTTGCCGGCCTCATCCGGCCTGACGCCGGCCAGGTGCTGATCGACGGCAGCGCCGGCGCAGGCGTGCATCCGGACGTGGGTTGCATCTTCCAAGACCCGCGGTTGCTGCCGTGGCGGACAGTCATGGATAACGTGATGCTGCCGCTGCAGGTGCAGCGCGTCAGCCGGCCGCGGGCCCGGCTGACGGCGGAGCGGGCGCTGCAGGTGGTGGGGCTGCACGACACCGGACAGCGCTACCCGGCCGAGCTGTCGGGCGGCATGCGGCAGCGGGTCGCCATCGCCCGCGCGCTGACCTACGACCCCGCCATCCTGTTGATGGACGAGCCGTTCGCGTCGCTCGACGCTATCTCGCGCGAGAAGCTGAACATGGAGATGCTCGGGCTGCGGCGAGCCACCGGCAAGACCATGCTGTTTGTGACGCATTCGATTCCCGAAGCGGTGCTGATGGCCGATCGGGTGCTGGTCCTGTCGCCGCGACCGGCGACGGTGCTGTGCGAGGTCCCGGTGGACCTGGGGCCGGACCGCACGCCGCGCATCCAGGACTCGATGGAGTTCACCCGCCTCACAGGCGCGGTTCGGGCCGCGCTGGAGTCCTATGCGGAGTCCTACGCGGACGGCGAGCACTCGGACGGCGAGCACGCGGACGGCGAATACGGGGGCGGATGATGGTGCCAGACACGCGCTCGCCGGTGCAGCTGGCGGGCGCGGAGCGTGTGGCAGAGGCGCCTGTGATGGGACCGGTCGAGGCGCCTGTTCAGGAGGGTCGTCTGAGGCCGCGGGGGCGGCCGGGATGGGAACGGTGGTCGATCCCGATCTCGCTGGCTTGCGGGCTGGCGCTGTGGTGGATCGTGGTGATCGCCACGGGCTTGCCGAAGTTCATCCTGCCGGCGCCGGGTCAGGTGCTGGCCCGGCTGGTGGACTACTGGCCGACCGGTCAGCTGCAGCTGCATTTCGAGACAACCATCGTGGAGGCGTTGATCGGCGGCGCGGCGGGCGTGCTGTTCGGGCTGACCAGCGGCTACGCCCTGGCGAAATCGGCGATCGCCGAGAAGCTGGTGGCGCCGTACCTGGTGGCTTCGCAATCGGTGCCGGTGGTGGCCTTCACCCCAATGCTGATCCTGTGGTTCGGCACGGGGCTGGCCTCCAAGGCGATCGTCTGCGCGGTGATCGTGTTCTTCCCCATGACCATCAACACCATGGTGGGGCTGCGCTCGGTGGACCCGGGCCTGATCGAAGTGATGCGGACCTTCCGGGCCAACCGCTGGCAGATCCTGCGGCTGATCGAGGCGCCGGCGGCGTTGCCGAACGTGTTCGGCGGCCTCAAGGTGGGCGGCACGCTGTCGATCCTGGGCGCGGTGGTGGGCGAGTTCGTGGGCGCCAAGCGCGGCCTTGGCTTCCTGGTGAACTACGCCGCCTTCCAGCTCGACACGCCGCTGATGTTCGTAGGCTTGTTCTCCCTGGTGGCGCTGGGCGTCACCGTGTTCTCGCTGATCACCCTGGCCGAGCGCCGCGCCCTACGCTGGCGCACTCGCGGCCACGAATAAACGCATAGGAGCACCTGGCACATGAAGTACGCGCATCTCGGCATCCTGGCAGTGGCAAGCACGTTGTTCGTGGCGGCCTGCGGCGGCGGAGCCAGCGCGCCGGCCAGCAGCAGCCCCCCACCTCCCAGCGCGGCCGCATCCGCCAAACCTGCCGCGTCTGTCGCGACGTCCACGGCAGCCTCAGCCAAGCCCGCGGCATCAGCCTCGACGGCGCCGACAGCTTCGGCCAGCGCCAAGCCCGCCGCTTCCGGCTCGCTGGCGGCATCGACCGCGGCCAGCGCGAAGCCGGCGGCCAGCGGGCAGGCCACGCCTATCACTCTGGCGCTGGGCTACATCCCCAACATCCAGTTCGCGCCGTTCTACGTGGCCCAGGCCAAGGGCTTCTACAAGGACCAGGGCATCGACATCTCGTTCGACAACGGCATCAGCCCCGACCTGGTCAAGGCGGTGGGCTCGGGCAAGTTCAAGTTCGCCATTTCGGACCCGGATACGGTCATCTCGGCCCGAGAGCAGACCATCCCGGTCAGCTACGTGGCCGGGCTGTACGCTCAGGCGCCGGTGGCCATCATCTCCTTGCCCACGGCCGGCATCACACAGCCGGCCCAGTTGAAGGGCAAGAAGGTGGGCATACCCGGCCGCTTCGGTTCCAGCTACATCGGGCTGCTGGGCGTGCTCAACAAGGCGGGGCTGACGGAAAAGGACATCGACCTGCAGGAGATCGGCTTCAACCAGCCGCCGCAGCTGCTGGCCGGCAAAGTCGAGGCGGTAGTTGGGTACGCCAACAACGACGCCATCCTGATCCAGGCTCAGGGTAACGCCAAGCCGAACGTCATCCTCATCTCGGACGTGATCCCGTTCGTGGGCACGGGGCTCATCACCAACGACGACACCCTCAAGACCAATGACAAGCTGGCGCAAGGCATGGTCAAGGCCATGGTCCAGGGCATGCAGTACACCGCTGCCCACGCGGATGAGGCCTTCCAGATCACGACCAAAGTCGTGCCCGAAGCCGGCGGCGCCAACGCCAAGGTCAACCAGGACGTGCTGGCTGCGTCGGTGGCCCTGTGGAAGGACAAGGCCACCGACGCCAACGGCTTAGGCTACAGCGATCCTGCTGCCTGGAAAGCCATGGAAGAGGTGATGGTCAAGGCCGGCATCGTTAAAACCGCCCCGCCGGTCGATCAGCTGATGACGGACAAGTACATCAGCAAATAGGAGTCACCGCCCCATGTAGCTGGGCGGCGTGGGCAGCTGCGTCGCCGGCGTCCGCGGCGGTGAGGCCTGCCAGATCTTGAAGGTGTGATCGTCCGAGGCCGCCGCCACCAAACGGCCGTCCGGAGACCAGCTCACGCCGTTCATGTCGTAGCCGATGTCGAGTTTGGCCAGCTGCTTGCCTTGTGGGTCGAAGAAGGTGACGGCGAACTCGATGGAAGACACCGCCAGCACCTTGCCATCGGGCGACCAAGCCACGTTGCCGACACTACGCCCCCGCGGGAATTCCCGCACCTGCTTGGCGGTGGTTGGATCGATCAGGACGATGGCGCCATCGTCGTAGCCGATGGCCAGCAACTGGCCATCCGGCGAGAGCGCCAGGCTGTTGACGGCCTTGTGCGAGCTGACTGGTTCGTAGGCGCGTACCGGATCGGCCTTGCCTTGCTGGAAGAAGGCGACTTTGCCTTTCAGGTCGCTGCCGGCGATTTCGCCGCTGGGCAGCCACAGCAGTGCCCGCGTCGTTCCCGGCAGGTTAAAGGTCTGGGGATCGCCGGCGCCATTGAGGTCGTGAAGCTGCATGAAGTCGCGCCCCTGAGCCACAGCTACTTTTTGTCCGTCCGGCGACCAGACGGCCGCTGGATGGGTGGCGGGATAGGCATTGAAGCTCTGCGCCGGCTGCATCGTTCGTGGATCCCAAATGCGCACAGCGCCGTCGGCCGCCGCGCTCAGCACTCTGTCCCCGCTGGGCGACCAGGCAATTGAGCTGGTAAAGCCGGCGTGCAGCTTTTTCACCTTGACCGCCTCTTCCGTTTGCGAGACCTCCAGCGAATAGACGGCGATGACGCCATCGGCCGCTCCCACGGCCAGGCGTTTGCCGTCCGGGGAGAAGGCCAGGGCCTCGATCGTGTCCTGGCCGATGGGCTCGGACGCGATCTCCTTCAGGCTGAGCTGCCCAGTCTGAGCTGCTGCGCTCACCGAAGCTGAAGCGGTGGCCCCTGCGCTTGGCGCCGTTCCGGCGCCGCAAGCCGCGAGAAGCATCGCGACACCAAGCGCGGGGCCCGCCGCCTTCTGCATACCGCGCCTGGCGGCTATTTGTTCGGCAATGCGAAGCTCCACAGCCCGGCGTCGTTTGGCTTCTGGTCGCCCGTGTAGACGATGTTGTTCGTCTCGTCGAACGCCACGCTGTGGGAGCCAACCGCGGTCGGCACGTTGGTGATGAACTTGCCGCTGGCGCCGTCGAAGATGCCCATCACGCCGCCGCGATAGAAGTTGCTCGCGGCGAAGAAGTAGCGATTGGCTTTCGGGCTGCAGGTGGCTTGGTCGCCGGCGCCCACCTGGTCATTCTTCAGGACGATCTTGGAAGTCTTGAAGTCCCAGACGGCGGTAAACTGCTCCTTCTTGTTTCCGCAGCCAAGCAGCGCTTGGTTGGTCGCGGGATTGATGGCCAGTCCCTGTGGGTTGCAGGGCTCAACGACGTCGATCTTCTTGACCATCTCCACCTTGGCCGGGTCGAACTGGTACAGCACGTTGCCCTCTCCCCCCCAGGTCATGTACATCATCTTGTCGTTGGGGTTGTAGCGCGGCTGCTCCAGACCCTTGCCCAGGTTGTCGAACTTCTTGACGATCTGGTCCTTGGAGGCGTCGATAACGCTCAGGAAACCGTCGTCCTGGTTCTCAATCCACAGGGTCTTGGTGTTGGCGTCGTAATCCTCCTCGTTGGCGCGCGCCTTGCCGCCCGTGTTCACCTTGGCGATGACCGTGTTCACCTTGGGCGACTTGGGGTCGATGTCGATGACGGCCACGTTGCTGTCGTTCAGGCCGGCATAGACTTTGTTGACGTTCTTGGCAATGGTCACGCCGTTGGCCGGGCTGCCGGTGTCGACCGTTTTAACCCACTTGGCCATCGGCGTTGAGACGTCGAAGATGGACACGCCGCCGCCGGCACGATCGGCGGTGTACATCAGGTGTGCCGCTTGATCGATTTCAAAGATGTCGAACGAGCCGGTCTTGCCTTTGGCCGGCGGGATGTCGATGTGGGTCAGCTGGATCTTGGTGGTGTTGGCGTCGATGGCCGGCAGGGTGGTGGCCGTAGGCGCCACCGAAGCCGCGGGCTTGGCTGACGCCGATGCCCCTGACGCGGCAGGTTTGGCGGAGGCCGACGCGGCCGCCGATGGTTTGGAAGCCGGCGCGGTGCTGGGTGCGGCCGGTGCACTGGCAGCCACCGAGGCCGGCTTGGGCGCCGCGCTCGACGGCGCCGGACTGGATGCCGGCGCCGCCGCGCCGCCGCAAGCAGCGAGCAGCAGCAGTGCGAGGGGTGTTGTCCTGAGTAGCGATGAACCTTTCATGTTTCTCCTCCGAATTTGCGCTCGCCGCTGACCTCAGCAAAAAGCCCCTACCGAATCGCTCACGGTAGGGGCTATCAGTCTGCTAGGCAGACGGCTCGGCGTTTCCGCCCGGCGAGCTCCTTCGCCTTGGCGGACATCATACGGGATATTGTCAACCGAGTCCAACGAGCGTGGGATCGTCGAGGCAGGAACCGGAGAACTGGGTGACGACTCGGCGCCAGGCCGATGCCTCGCCGCTCTTGGGCTCGTAGCGGACTTGCCAGGCTTCTTTGCGCTGGCTCTCCTCGAGCTCCCATTGCAGCACTTCCAGCCGAACGCGCTCGACCCGCGCCAGCAGCCGGCGCTCGGCCGAATCCGAGCATAGCCGCAGCGCGAGTGTCAGATCGCGGAAGCAAATGCCGGTCGATTGCTCGTAGGCTCGCGCAGTATCGGCATCGGCCAAGCCCCGAACAAGCAGCTCCAGCGTCCTACCGGCGACGGTTTGCTGCGCCCGGCAGGCCGGGCAGGCGTGGCCGCGGAGGATGATCTCGCGCATGCAGTCGAGGCGGCTGCGAGGCGATTGCAGCGAGGCTCGAAAGGCCGGCCAATGGTCGGCCGGCGAAAGCCACCGCCACCATTGCGCCGAGGCATGCCTGGCAGCAATCCGGCCCGGGATCTCCTTCAGCCGGGCCAGGGGATTGTCGGCAGGCCGGTAGGCCAGGCCATCGGCAAGGGCGCGGAGTTGCCCGCGCCAGTGGGCGGCGGCGCCATCGGCCAGGCGGTGGACCGCATCTTCGTGGGCTATCGAGGCGAAGTCCCAAGCGTGGGTCCGGCACAGCCAAATGGCGTCACCCCAGTCGCTGTGACGACCGCCCGCTTCCACCGCCAGCCACTCAAAGTACTCGACGAGCACGCTCCGCCGTGCCCGGCAGACCGGGCAGCCGCCCTGCGCCATCAGCTCGTGCACGTGATGCAGCGAGGGCGACCAGCAGGCGTCGTCGCAGGCGCGGCTGCTGCCGGGCCGGACATCCTCTGCCGAAGCCGCCCGCCGTTCCGCGGCGCGGCGACTGAGGGCATCGAGGTCGTCGCCTCGCACCAATCGGAGCCAACGCGGCCAGTCGCCGGACTGTGCCTCGCGCATCAGCCAAGCCGAGACGGAGCCTGTCAGGTGCCGCAGCTGGTCCCAGCTGAGCGCGCCAGCAATGGCATTGACGTGGACGAGGCACACGGTCGGCGACTGCTCTAGCGCCTCCTGCACCTCTGGATGCTGAAGGGCCAATTGCAGCTGGCGCAGCTTGCCGTCGACAGCTCGAGTCTCCGTTTCGCAGGCATCGCAGCGCGCGCTTGGCAGCACGTCAGGCAACGGTGGGGCTCCACGCTCAGCAGCTCTGAGGCGGGCGAGGAAGGGCGGCAGCATCCAGTTGTAGACGCGTCCGATGGTCGACGCGGGCCCTACCGCCAGCAAGTACTTGGTGTGGCGCCGGCAGAAGCCATGGGAGCGCTGCATACGGTCTATGGACGGCAGCTCGAAGTGGAGCTCGTGCAGGTACCAGAAGTAGTGGCGGCGGAGGGCCTCCATCTCCTCGCGACAGAACAGGCAGCCCGGCTTACCTAAGTCGCTGAGCAACTGCTCTTTCGCCGAGCCCGTGACGTCGGCCTGGCCCTTGCGCCGAGTGGCCGGCCAACCTGGAACTCTCCGCAAGCCGCTGCTCCTACTGCCAGTAGGAGCCATCAGCCTGGTGCGGCGTAAAGGCCCGGTACTCCGTGCCCTTGGCGGGATCCATCGCCCGAGAAATCTCTCGCATCTGCATGATACTATTCCGCACCAGAGCGAAGGATCCCGCTCGGGTCTGACTCGATCCGAACCGCCCGAGAGGGCTGATGGCTCCTGAATCACAAACAGAGTGGGTTGTGATCGGGGGCTTTTTTAGTACCCAGTAACCCACGGATAGGACTACACGGTGCTCGAGCAGCTTATTGCCAACAACGTCTGGTACGTCGCCGCGGCATGGATGGGCCTTGCCCTGCTGGCCAGCCTCATTTCGATCCGGCTGGGCGTGTCGGTCGCCCTGATCGAGATTGGGATGGGCGTGATCGGCGGCAACTTCCTGGGTATCCAGACTACCCCCTGGATCGATTTCCTGGCCACTTTGGGCTCGGTTTTACTGACGTTCCTGGCCGGCGCGGAGATCGATCCCGATGCGCTTAAGCGCCACCTGAAGCCAACGCTGGCCATCGGCAGCGTGGCCTTCATCGCGCCCTTCGCCGGCGCGCTGCTGTTCGCCGAGCACGTGGCGGGTTGGGAGCCACATTCGGCCTGGATCGCCGGCATCGCCTTGTCTACCACGTCGGTGGCGGTGGTCTACGCGGTCATGGTCGAGACAGGATTGAACGAGACGGAGCTGGGCAAGCTGATCCTGGGGGCGTGCTTTGTCAACGACTTTGGGACGGTGCTCGCTTTGGGCGTGCTGTTCGCCAATTTCAACTGGTTCATGGCGGTGTTCGTGGGCGTGCTGGCGATTGCGCTGTACTTTATGCCGCGCTGGACACGCCTGCTCATCCGCAAGGTGGGCAATCGCGTCTCGGAACCGGAGATCAAGTTCCTCTTCTTCATGCTGTTCCTGCTGGGAGGCCTGGCAACCACGGCCAAGAGTGAGGCGGTGCTGCCGGCCTACTTAGTCGGCCTGGTCGTCGCCGGCGTGTTCGTGCGTGAAAAGGCGATCGCGCACCGGATGCGCTCCATCGCCTTCGCCTTCCTCACGCCGTTCTACTTCCTCAAGGCTGGCTTGTTCGTCAGCCTGCCCGCGGTGGCGGCCGGCGCCGGACTGATCCTCGCTCTGCTGCTGGTGAAGCTGGCCACCAAGGCGGTGAGCGTGTGGCCCACGGCGCGGGCCTTCCGCATGCCCGTCCGGGAATCGAACTACACCACGCTGCTGATGAGCACCGGCCTGACGTTCGGCACCATCTCAGCCCTGTTCGGGCTTACTAACCACATCATCGACCAGACGCAGTACACCATCCTGGTAACTGTGGTGATCCTCAGCGCGGTAGTGCCGACCTTGATCGCTCAGGCCTTCTTCCGTCCGGACGTTGGACCAACCCAGGAGCAGATTGAGCTCGCCTCGGAGTTTGCTCCGGAAGACGGCGCGGCCGGTGTGCTGGTGGCCAATTGACGTTCGTTCGCTAGTCCGGCAGCTCCAGGGCAGCGCCGTTCAGCGTGGCCGAGCGCTCGAAGGAAACCGGCGCCAGCAGCGCTTGCATGGTGAAACAGCCGTGCTCGGCATTGCGCAGGAGCTGGCGGATGCGCTCCGGCGGCTCGTCGGACTCGAGCTCGAGCTTGGTCTCGAAACCCAAGCATGCGGCTTGGACCGTGCCCTGCAGGACTGAGCCCTCGCTCTTGTTGCGCATGGTCACGTGGCAGCGGGCCTTCTTGACCTCGATCTTCATCATGTGCCCGTACCGGGCAATCTGGGTCAGCAGTCAGAACCCGACGCCGGCCACAAAGTAGCCCAGCGGCGAGGGCGCCGTGTGCTCGCCGCCGACGCGTTCGCTCTCGTCGCACAGGACCTCGAAGCCCTGGACGTGCGCCACCTTGCGCATGCGCTCCAGGGACTCGACGTCGGCTTCGATGAGGTTCTCGCGATAGGTAACGTTGGGGTCGAGCGCGGCGGGCGGGTTGGGGCTGTCTGGCAATTTCATAGACCGCAATCTTAGGAAACTCTCAGCGCCAGCTCTCGGGACTTCTACACTTTTGTCATGCTCCGAACAGGCCTCGTGGGCGCCACAGGCATCGTTGGCCAGCAGTTCGTGGTGGCGCTGCAGGATCATCCGTGGTTCCAGCTCAGCCAGCTCGCGGCTTCAGAGCGCTCGGCCGGCAAAACCTACCGCCAGGCGCTGACCGACTCCAGCTCCGGCGCCTTCAGGTGGTATTGCCCGGAGTCGCCGGCCGCGCAGGTCTTGGACATGGACGTGCGCGCCACGGACGACCTGGACCTGAGCCAGCTCGACCTGGTGTTCACGGCCATCGAGTCGGACGAGGCCCTCAAGCTCGAGCCGCGCCTGGCGGAGCAGGTACCGGTCATCTCGACCGCCGCCGCTTTCCGCATGGAGCCTGACGTGCCCATCTTCGTGTCGACCATCAACGCCGATCACGCCAAGCTGATCGACCGGCAGCGTAAGCGCCGCGGCTGGAAGGGCTTCATCACGCCCCAGCCGAACTGCACGACCATCGGCCTGGCCACCACCTTGAAGCCGATCTACGACCGCTGGGGCTTGAACCTGGTGCTCATGACTTCCATGCAGGCGATGTCCGGCGCCGGCCGCGCCGGTGGCGTGCTGGGCTTGGACATCCTGGACAACGTGGTGCCCTACATCCCCAAGGAGGAAGAGAAGGTCCAGCAAGAGACCCAAAAAGTCCTCGGGTCCTACGCGGACGGCGACTTTATTAGGCCTGCCTCCTTTCCGGTGTCCTGCACCTGCACGAGAGTGAACGTGTTGGACGGGCACACGGAGGCGGTGTTCGTTTCGACGAAGGAGAAGGCCAGCGTGGAGGAAGCGAAGGCTGCCTTCCGCGAGTATCGGTCCGGGCTGGAAGAGCTGGGGCTGCCGTCGGCGCCGTGCCAGCTCATCGCCGTGTCGGACGATCCCTTCCGGCCGCAGCCGCGGCTGGACCGCGACCTCCACGGCGGCATGGCCACCAGCGTTGGCCGGGTGCGCGAGGACCACGCCCTGCCCAACGGGCTCAAGTGGGTGCTGGTCTCGCACAACACCAAGATGGGCGCCGCCAAGGGCGCCGTGCTGGTGGGCGAGCTGCTGTCCAAGCAGGGCTACGTCGGGTCCTAGCGGACGGCGAGCGGTCAATGCCTGGGACATGTGCGCCGGGGCGCTCTTGTGCGAGGAGGCCGGAGGCATTGTGACCGACTTTGTCGGGCAGCCGTGGCGTTGGAGCTCGAGCCAGCTCATCTGTGCAGCCAGCCGGACCATTCACACCACGCTTCTGGATCTGCTCGCTACCGCGGGATAACCAGCTTCTGGCCGACGCGCAGCGGGGCGTTGGTGGTCATTTTGTTCGCGTCGGCGATGTTCTGGGCGCTGGTATTGAACTTCCGGGCGATGGTCGTCAGCGTGTCGCCGGCGGCAACGGTGTAGTCGCTGGCGGCTGACACGGAAGCGCTGCCAGAGGGTTTCGCGGCGGCTGAGGGGGCAGGGCTGGTACCGGCGGCCGGCGGCGCGGCGGGGCTGGCGCTGGGCACCGCCGAGGCGCCGATCTGCGAGCCGCCCAAGGCGCCGGTAGGCTTGCTGGCGGCCACGGGCGTGCGCGAGGCGGTGGGGTTGAGGGAGCTCACGATCGAGCCTACTTGCTCGATCTGCTGGACGGGCAGCAGCTTGGCGATGGGGAAGTTGACCAGCGTGAAATAGAACACGCCGATCGTCAGGAAGCAGACGAAGAAGATGGCGATTCGCGAGATGTTCTGGTCTATCTGCATCTGCTCGAAGGCCGGCTGATCGACATGCGCGTAGATGCTCTCTATCTGGCGATCCATTCGACGGGATATTACCGCCAAGCGGCACTGTTCGCCAAACTAGAACGCTTGTGCTAGACTGGGTCACCATGCGGGCGAGCGGTGTGTCAGCGGCCGGCCAAGCTGGCCCGCGCGGGCCGCGGCGGGATGAGCGCTGGCTGGCCGGCGTGTGGGACAAGCAGTCGTTCGAGCGGCGCCAGCTTCGGACCACCTTGGGCCTGGCCTTCAAAGTAGTGTTCCCGGGGATGTGCACCGGCGGCGCCGGGCCCGACTTCCGCGACGCGATCCTGGCCCTGCCCGACGGCTCGCTGCTGCGCGGCGACGTGGAGCTGCACCTCGAGAGCAGCGGCTGGCGGCAGCACGGCCACGATCGCGATCCGGCCTATGATCGCGTGCTGCTGCACGTGGTGCTGGAGGACGACGTGCCGGCCCACAACTCGCGCGGGGAGCCGGTGCTCACCTTGGAGCTGGCCGGGCGGCTGAAACCACGCCGGCTTGCGGAGCCGAAAGGGATGCTCGCTGCCCCAGGCCGGGCTCGGCCGGAGCTGGCCGGGTCAGCCTCCCCCGACGAGCTCCCGCACCCGACGCTCAGCAGCCACGAGCCGCCAGGGACTCTCCGCCGCGCTGTCATCGAACCCGTGCCCTTGAATGGTCCGGCCGGCTCTGCCGAGCCCTTGGCGAGTGCCAGCCGAGATTGCGGCCGGCCAGCCGGGGCCTCGCCAGCTTGGGCGATGTACGCTCAGGCCGCCTACAACACCCCGGCGAGTGCTGGCCCGGCGCTGCTCGAGCGAGTAGGCGCTTGGCCTGGTTCGGCAGAACCATCTGGGGGAGCCAGCGGCCTGGCGCTGATGGAGCCCGAAGGGTCCTCGCGAGCCGTAGCCGCTGAGCAGACGAATGGACGGGCGCAGCTGAGCTATGTGGTGGCGCCGTGTCAGCAGGCACTACCGCGCAAGGAGCCGGCGGCGGTCGGCGCGCTGCTCGCCAAGCTGGCGCTGGAGCGCTTCCAGGCCAAACAAACGGTCACCGAAGGCGAGCTGGCCGTGTTCGAGCCGGAGCAGGTGCTGTACGCCGGGCTGCTGGAAGCGCTGGGCTACAGCCGCAACCAGGCGCCGTTTCGGCGGCTGGCGCAGCTTGTGCCGCTGCTGGCGCTGCTGTGCGCCCGGACGGAAGATGGCATTCGCGAGCTCCTGCTCGAAGCCGCCGGGCTGGCTGAAGGCCACAAAGGGAGGCTGGCGGCGGCAGGGCTGCTGGACCGGCCGATGGCAGCGGCGGAATGGCGGGTCGGCGGCGTGCGGCCGGACAACCTGCCTGCCCGCCGCATCGAACAGTTCGCGGCAGTACTGGCGCGGATGCTGCCCGGCGGACTGGTCGACGAGCTGCTGGGCCCGCTGCTGGAGTCCCGCGCGGAGTCCTGCGCGGACGGCGAGTCCTGCGCGGAGTCCTGCGCGGACGGCGAGTCTCGGGCGGCGTCCTGCGCCGACGCCGACATGTGCGCAAGGCACAGGAGCCTGTGCCCGCGCTGCGCACCGGCCGCGCTCCCGAGATCGATAAGAAGCTGCGCGGCTACGTTGCCGAAGCCGAGGCCATCCTGGTCCAGACCCGCGACCTCAAGGTAGACGACGTCAACATCGAGATCGCCCTGAGCGACTTCCAC
>DAIUFO010000032.1:0-17679 GCA_036844545.1 Chloroflexota bacterium | reverse complement strand
CAGACGCCATCACGCAGGTACACGGCGCCGACTTTTTTCAGCTCGCGCCAGATGAAGGCTCGCTTCCTGGACGGCTCTGAGGGGATCGTGTAGATCAGCAGTCGCCACGCCGCCGGCCTGTCGACGCTATCTAACATTTGTTACATCATGGTATCGAGCCGGGGCCAGGGTTGGCGCCAGAACGGGGCGGCGATCCTCGTCTCGAGACTCGACGGCGTCAGGCGGCCCAGCGTTCCCAGCCGCCCTGGCCGTGGTCGCGAAGCCAGTCCCAGGCGACAATCCGCTGGCCGGTGACGTCCGCCGCGGGCTGCTGAACCAGCCAGATGAGCGGCGGCACCATGGCCTCGGGCCGCGCGTGCCGCAGCTCGGGGTTGGCCTGACGCATCCGGACCTTGATCGCGTCCGTCAGGACCGACATGCCCGGGCTGAGGGAGTTCACGGCAATGTTGTCGTCGCGCCACTCGGCGGCGAGGCTCTGGGTGAGCGCTTCCAAGCCGAACTTGGAGGCACAGTACGGAGCCCGGCCAGGTTCTCCCTGGGCTCCGCCGCCTGCTGAGATGTTCACCACGCTCGCCGCCCCTGCCTTGCGCAGGAGCTGCAGCAGCAGCTTGCACATGAGGAACGGTCCGCGCAGGTTGACGGCGATCATGCGGTCCCAATCCTCGACCGGCAGGTCTTC
The DNA here is from genome assembly GCA_036844545.1 of Chloroflexota bacterium. Taxonomy (GTDB): domain Bacteria; phylum Chloroflexota; class JAJPGV01; order JAJPGV01; family JAJPGV01; genus DATGVV01. The sequence continues at coordinate 17,000 of DAIUFO010000032.1, read as the reverse complement.
GACCGGAACCCGGTAGCCGGCGCGCGATCCGACGTGGATCATGCGCAAGCCGGCGTTGTTCACCAACACGTCGACCCGACCGTACTGCTGCTCCAACCAGACGGCAAGCTGGGCGACAGCGGCCTCATCCGCCACGTCGCACACGCGCGGCGCTGCCAATCCGTTGACCGTGTCGAGCTCGCGGGCCGTGCGGGAGATGCCGATCACTTGCAAGCCTTCCGAAGCCAGCCCTTCGGCCAGGGCTCGGCCAATGCCTCGGCCGGCCCCGGTTACCACCGCCACCTTGCCGGCGAGCGTCATGGGTAGCCGCGCCACTCCGTGCGGTCGGGATGGTAGATGGCGGTGGCCAGGTGCTGGCCGTTCACGTAGAAGATGCCGGTCAGGCGGACGGCCCGGCGCAGCGTGGCGTGTGGCGGCGAGCGGTCGGCCCAGGACACGAACTCGCGCAGCTGCTCCCGCGGCGAGGGGCTATCGATGTGCACCTTGAAGGTGATGTCCGTGAAGCCGGGGTGGGCGTAGCCTTCCTCGTAGAGATACTCGCCGCGGCGGTCGAAGGCGCCTTCCACTTCTTCGCGCAGGCTGTCGATCGATACGCCGGCGAAGACCGCGGCTCGGCCCCATTGGGTCATGTGGCTGAAACCGAAGCCGGCCAGGAAGGTGTGCGCCGGACTGACCCCGGCGCCGAAGCCGGTGCTTTCGGCGCGCTCGTCGCACACCAGCTCCACGTCGCGGATTTTTGTCTTGCCGGACGACCCGCCCAGCCAGTCGATGGCCAGCTGCTGGCGAGACTGATACTCCACCGGCGCGCTGGCCTTCAGCAGGTGCTCCCGGGCTTGGTCGAGGTATTTCATCTTTTCGGGGTAGACGGGTAACGGCATTGTTGGAATTCCTTACTCTTGTACTGGCGTCATGGTAGCTTGGCTCGGCGGGACCCCTAATCGCACGTTCGTGCTGTATCCGATCCTAGTCCTGCTGACCTGCAGGCGGATCGCGCACTGGCGGTTCTTACCGCTGCTGCCGTGGGGCTACCTCCAATACCGGCTGATCGGCGAGCATCGCCAACGCCAGCACGCAGGCAGCCGCGGCTTCGCCACCGCGCCCGAACGCCTGCTCACGGACGGCCCGTATCGCTTCAGCCGCAACCCGATGTATCTCGGGCACCTCATCTTCATGCTCGGGCTGGCCCTGAGCACCGGCTCCAAGCTTGCGTGGGCGATCCTGCTGGCCAACCTGCCATGGTTCCAATCACGCGTGCTGTACGATGAGCGACGGCTGCGGGACAAGTTCGGGGCAGACTACGAAGCATATTGCCGGGGCGTCCGGCGCTGGCTGTAGCACCAAACGGAAACGGAGAAGGAGTACGTCTGTGCCCACGTTCGAAGACGGCGAAGTCTCGATCTATTACGAGGAATTCGGCTCCGGCTACCCCGTCCTACTCTTTGCGCCAGGCTCGCTGAATTCGAGCATTGAGTGGTGGCGCAACAAAGGCCCAGCGCCGTTCGACCCAACCGAGGTGTTCGCGGCGGACTTCCGCCTCATCGCTATGGACAGCGCAACGCCGGCCAGTCACGGGCGCCGATCCGTCCAACCGATGGCTGGCACTCTTACGCCGCCGACCACATCGCGCTGATGGACCACCTCGGCATCGACAGAGCCCACGTGATGGGCGCCTGCATCGGCGCATCGTTCTGTCCGCGGCTCATGCAGGACGTGCCGGAACGCATTACAGCCGGCGTGCTCCAGCAGCCAATCGGGCTGGAGCAAGGAACCAGCCGCGGCGGCGATGCCACGCTGGAGCGCTGGAAAGACTCGCTTCCGGCCGGCCGCCGGCCCAGCGACGAAGTGGCCGCGGCTTTCGCCCACAACCTGTACGACCCCGGCTTCGTCTACAGCGTGTCGAGGGATTTCGTCCGCGGCTGCCACAAGCCGATGCTGGTACTGCCCGGCAACGATCGCGCCCACCCCGAGGCCATCGCTCGCGAAATCGCCCAGCTGGCGCCGCGGGCAGAGGTCCTGGACGAGTGGCGAACTGCCTCACCCGCGGTCATCGACCGCGTGCGCCAATTCCTGAAAGATCACGCGCCCCGGTAAGGAGCACCCAGTCCGGGGGTGAGGCGGACGTCGCGCTACTGCGCATCGCTGGCAGCGAAAGCGCGCGGGCGTCATCTCCCGCTGGCGGCCAAACTCGCCCGCGTGCGCTCGTTCAGCCGCTCGATCACTTCGGCAGGGATGCGGTCGTGACGGCCACCGTGCTCGGCTGACAGGATGGCCAGCGTGCGCCAGCCCATCGTTTCGATGTCGAACTCGGAGAAATGCTCCGGCCGGCTGAAATCGAAGTTCTGCAGCATGCGATCGTCCTGGCCGCCGAAGTTGCGGTACTGAAGGTAGCGCTGACGGATAGGGTATTGGAGGCGGTCGCGCAGGCGGGCCCACCGGTTCCGCGGCCGGGTGGCGTGGAAGTAGAACACCCTCGTGGTGGCGGCGTCGATGGGCACGCACCAGCGCGTGTACTGGCTCCAGCCGTTGTCGATGCGCTGCATGCCCGGCATGTGGGGGCCGTTGCCCCACTCAGGATCCGGGTTGTACTTGGGGCGGCCAGTCCCCTGGTGCGGCCGGCGCTGCCAGGTGCCTTTGAGCGCCCAGGTCCACAGCATCCGCCAGCGGTGCTTGGGCCAGTAGCCGTCAACCCCGGGAAAATGCTCCTGGTAGGGGCTGTCGTCCCGCTTGGAATCCTTGTAGTGGCTCAGGCGCACGCCGCCGCCGGCGTACAGCGGCCGCGCTCCAACGAAGGACCGTTTGAGGATGGGAGTCCCCAGCATGCGGATGGCGTTGCGGTGCACGTACGGGGCGTGGGCGTCCTGGAGGTTCTCCAGCGCCGGCCGCCAGTTACACTGCCAGCCCGTCGAGTCGTGCTGGACGAAGCTGTCGTCGAACAGCTCGGCCGGCACGTCCGTCTCGACAGGCGCCGGCTCGCCCGCGCCCATCCACACGAACACAATGTCCTTGATGGTGCGCGTAGGGTACGAGCGAGCCTTGATCTTCCCGGGCATGCGCGAGTCGGGCCCCTCCGGGAGCGCCGCTACGCAACTGCCGGCCTGGTCGTAGGTGAAGGCGTGATAGGGGCAGGTGACAGTGCCGGCGTAGTGGCAGTCACCGCCGGACAGCCGTGCGCCGCGGTGCGGGCAGAAGTTGGAGACGGCCGCTACGCCGTCTGTCCCCCAGAACACACACAGCTCCTCGCCGAGCATCTTGACCATGCGCGGCTTGCGGCGCGAGACCTCGGCCCTGCCGATCAGCGGGTACCAGTACTCGCGGAATCCCAGCTCGGGGATCAGCCGCCGCGGATCGGACTCCGGCGGGCCGCCCGTGTACACCGTCCGCGCCGGCTGCCCCGGCTGCCGGCCGGGTTCGTCCTCACCCTGCGCTTGGGTCTGCTCGGTGACTGTCGCCATTGCTGTCCTCCCAAGCCCCGCGATCTGAATGTCACGCTGTGCGTGGAGCGGGAGACGAGACTCGAACTCGCGACATGCTGCTTGGAAGGCAGCCGCTCTACCAGACTGAGCTACTCCCGCTTGTCTGGCTAGTCTAGCGTGACACCTTGCCGGTGTCTGGACAGGCCTAACGTCCGTCTGCTCGAGTCCCGTGAGATTAGTGTCTCTGGCTGCAACAACGGACGCATGACATGGCCGAAGCGTTACACGATGCCCATCTGATGATTTACTCGTTGACGGTCTGCGTGTAAGTGGAGCTGGTGCTGCCGGTGAAGTTGGTGTCACCGCCGTAAACGGCGGTGGTATTGTGGCTGCCCACGCTGAGACTGGTGGTCGTGAACCTGGCCTGACCGACGCCGTTCAGCGATGCCACGCCCAGCGTGGTGGCGCCGTCCCTGAACGTGACCGTTCCCGTGGGTGTGCCGGAGCCCGGCGCGACGGCATTCACAGTGACGGTGAACGTCACCGATTGGCCGAGCGTCGATGGGTTTACCGAGGAGCGACTGGTTGGCGTCCGCGCCTGAGTGCTCGTGGGAGTCGGCGTATCGGTCGAGATCGGGGATCTGGTAGGACTTGGGGTGTTAGTGCTGGTTGGGGTGCCGGTAGAAGCGGAAGTCGGGCTGTGACTGCTGGTTGGAGTCGGGCTATCGGCCCGAGTCAAGATGCTGGTTGGAGTCCCGATGGGAGTGCTTTTTGGAGTCGGGCTGGCTGTCGGGATCGGGGTGCTGGTTCGAGTCGCGGTGAAGGTCGCTGTCGGTGTGACAGTCGGAGTCACCGTGCTGATTCGAGCGAATGTGCTCGAGCTGAGTTGACCTGGCGGCGTCGACTCAGCCGGAGGTGTCGAATGACTTAACGGCAGCACTGGCGCGAGGGCGCCACTCAGGGTAGTCGTGGCCGTCGGCGTCGTGGTTCCGGAGTTGCTCGCGGGCGATGTTTGTGCCATCGACACTGAGGTGCCTGGAAACACCGGCGGCGGGACAACAGCAAGAGTTAGGGCAGCCGCAACCACGAGAGTCCGCCTGATGTTCGAGGATCGCAATGCCTACTCCTCGGCTACGTCAGACGAAGATGGAACTGGCATCCTATGACACACCCGGCGCGGGGCGCTCGATGCAGACATAGCCTCCTACCATTCCGACCCACCAGCCAGGACCGCGGCACCCGCGCCGGGACGCCCAGCGCACACGCCCGCGGCTCAACGGCGACATGCATCCAGCCGCGGTATCGATTTCGCGCGAAAGTGAACCTGGACCAAGCCTGGGATCATGCTCATATTACCTGGCTTTGCTGACCAAGCCAGATCCGCCGGCTAATGCAGGTCGTGCCTTCTCGCTTCGCGTAGGTTGGTGCCGGGCGGGGCGGGCTGGCCGCGGGCGATGAGCTTCTCGCCGGTTTCGTAGTAGCGGCCCTCGGTGGCCAGCTTGGCTTCCTCGGCCTGCTCCTCGGGCCAATAGCCGAGCGAGTAGCCGTGCCAGGGCGGGCGCGGCTCCAGCTTGGGCAAGCCCAGCTCCTGCCACAGATCCCTGGCGTGCTCCATGTACTCCTTGGCAGGCAGCGCCACCGGCGGGAAGTCGGCCTTGCGGGTGGCGTCGATCAGGATGCAGGAATCCTCCCGGTCGTAGCCGTCGACGTAGCGCAGCGGGCCGAACTGGGTCACCCGCGGGTGGATGACGCGCAGGTCGCGATGCGGCTGGCTACGGTTGACGATGGCCCAATTGACCATGGTGTCGTTGGTGGGGTCGATGTCGGTGTCGACCGCGACCATGATCTTGGGCGTCTGGCGGGTGCTGAGCATGCTGTACAGCGCATTCATCGGCTCGTAGCGGTCGACCTTGTCGAGGACGACGACACACATCTGGCGGTTCAGGAGGTCCTCGCGATAGGACACTCGCTGCACGCCGCGCAGGCCGCAGGTCTCGCGCAGATGGCGTAGGATTTGGGCTTCGTAGCCCGACTGCTTGGTCTTGCTGCTCTCGCTGGGCGTGACCTGGCTGAGGATCGACAGGAAGATCGGGTCGCGGCGGTGCGTGATGGCCGTGACCTCGAAGGTGAACGACAGCGAGCGCGGATCCTGGTAGCCGTGGGCCTCACCGAATGATGCTTCCGGCTCCAGCACGTCGGTGCGGATGATGCCTTCGACCACGATCTCGGCGTAGGCCGGCACCTCCAGGTCGACGGTCCGGCAGCGGACCGTCTCGACCGGCTGGCCCACGATCGCGCCGGCAACCGCCAGCTCGTCCACGCCCACGGGCGCCAGCTGGATGGCGCTCAAGTACACAGCCGGCGGCGAGCCGATCACCGCGGCCGCGTGCATCGGCCGGCCGAGGGCGTTGTGCTTCTCCCAATTGAGCGCGGTGTTGTTGCCGGAGTCGCAGAACACGCCTGTCCGCAGCGGCGACTTGAGCATGCCCCGGTAGACGCCGGCGTTGCGAATGCCCGTCTCCGGGTCCGTGGTAATCCAAATGGCGGAGTTGAAGTACGGCGCGTTGTCGAAGCCCGGTGTGGAGATGGGCACCGGCAGCTCATCCAAGCCGCCGTGCTCCATGAGGCTGTCGCCCATGTGGACGATTTCCTGGACGGGACCATCCTGGGTGACCACCGCGGGGAGCGGGCTGGCCAGTGCTTTGCGCCAGACGTCCAGCACTTCGTCGGAGCGGCAGCCCAGGCTCAGGGCGTAGATGTCCTCCGAGCCAGCCAGTGCGCCAACCACGACCGGCATGGCGTAGGTGCGGCCGCGACTGTCGCGCACGTTCTCGAACAGGAACGCCTTGCGCTGCGCCTCCGGCAAGCCCCGAAACTGCCAGCGCACCAGCGGGTGCAGCTCGGTGTCCTTGTCGATCGGCCGGGATACGCGAACGAGCAGGCCCCGCGCCTCCAGCTCGGCCAGGTGGGAGCGAAGGTCGCGGCGAGTGGAGGCGGGAGCCTCGGCGGGTGCAGCCATCAGCCAGCCATTATGTCAGGCGGGTAGCGGTAGGCGCGAAAGATGCCGTTGCTGGGGCCCTGTGGCGATTCGCCGAAGTACGGGCTGACGTACTCCCACACGGTCTCACCCTCCTGGGTCACCTCGAACAGCCGGCCGAAGACGCCTTCACAGATGAGGGTGTTGCCGTTGGGCAGGCGCTGGGCATTGGAGATAAGCGGGCTGAAGAAGGCGCTCGGCGGCTTGTCCTGATAGGACCACACCACCTGCTTGGTCGATGGGTCGACTTCAATCACTCGCGAGTACGGCACGTGGCCGTCCAGGCGGTGGGTGCCGTTGTCGAAGATCAGCAGGTTGCCGTTGGGCAACGGCGTGGGCGCGTGCTGGTTGTTCAGCGTCGGCGGGCCAAGCTTCCAGATGACCGCGCCCGTGCGGCGCTCGATGACGATGACGGTTGAGATCAGCCGGAAGCTGACGACCAGGTTGCCGTCCGGCAGCTCGGCTAGGCCGTTGCCGTGCGTCCACTCGGCGCGGCGGTCTTGTGGGTTCACGATGACGTCCCTCTCCGGATCGAGGTGCTCCCAGCTGCGCCATTCCCACACAACCCGGCTATCAGTGGTCATCTCCACCAGGTAATCGGCATGCATCTTGCCCTCGTGCTCGCTGCCCGGCCGGCCACCGCGCACCCGGCTGGCGATTTCACATGGCAGCTCGCGCAGACAGAGCAGCAGCACGTTGCCGTTGGCCAGCCGGATGCCGTCGTGGTGGTGGTCGGGGTGGCGCACTTCCCATAGCACCTCGCCGGCCCAGTCGGCCTCCAGCAGCGCGCCGCCCTTCCACGGCCCGGCGTCAATGAACCGGCCGTTAAGCTCAGGCGTCTTGCCGTTGTAGACGAGCGTGCCGCGCTCGGTCAGGTAGCCGTACATGCCAGGCGGGTACGGCATCTGCCACTCGTGCACGACCTGACCGTCGAGGTCGATGAGGTACACCATGCCGCCGGTATGCCGCGGGGCGAACAGGGTCAGGCCTGGGAACGCCTTAGCCCTGTCGCAGCCGCGCACGCCCAGGCCGCCGCGCTTGAGCTTGACCTGCTCCACCGAGCTCAACGATCCAAGCCGCGGTCGGCTGCGCTCTTGACGAATGATGTGTCGATCAGGCGGTTCAGGTCGAGCGAAGGGGCCTTGGCGTTGGTCGTGGCCAGCTCGTTGACGGCGTCGGTCAGCTGCTCGGTTGCCGGGTAAGGCAGGCTGGAGAGGAGCTTCCCAACGTACAGATCGTACGTCGCGTTCAACAGACTTTCGTCATCCTGCTTCTGGTACTTCCTTAGGACATCCATAGTAAATGCCTTGTCACGCTTGGCTTTGGCGGTCGCCTGCATCAGCGAATCAACATACTTTTGCGCCAAGTCGTGGTGCGCGCTCAGCCATGAACGCTGGACCGTCACTGACGCGCTGGCGGTAGACAGCTTCAGATCGGCCAAGCGGACGAGTGTGTTGAAGCCCTTGGTCTCCAGCACAAGCGAGTCCGGTGGTGAAGTTAATGCAGCTTGAATGGCCCCGCCCTCGAAAGCTGGCACCTCGTGGGCAACAGAGCCCACACTCAACAGGGTCACGTCCTTATTCGGGTCCAGTCCAAGCTGCTTGAGGGCGATCTTCACCGTGATCTCCCCTGCCTGTCCCAGGCCCGATATGCCGACCTTCTTACCCTTGAGATCGGCCGCGGTCTTGATCCCCGGCGCAGCCTGAAAGACCGTGTCGACTACCGGCAGCAAGGTCGCGATGATGACGAGGTCCGATCCGGCGGCATCGGCGTTGACCGCCACGGCGCCATTGCAGCTGCAGAACTGGGTGTCACCAGCGACTATAGAGTCGTTGGTGACGGTGCCCCCGAGGTTGCGTAGGTCGGCGTCAATCCCGTTCTGCTCAAAGATGCCCGCTTCCTTGGCCACCCACAGTGGAATGTGAGCAGATCTGAAGTTCGGATATCCAACGGCAATCTTCGTCAGCCCAGTGGGCGAGGCTGCCGGCAAGGTCGAACCCTTCGCCGCCGGCTGGCCGCAGGCGGCGAGCGCCAGCGAAAGGGCGAGTCCCCCAAGGGCCTGGAATGGTCTAGCGTTCATAAGATGTCTCCTCCTTACGCAAGTTGCCCTTGAGACTAGCGGCGGGAGCAGCTTCCGGCTATGTGTAGAACGGCACATCGTACCTGGCGCGGCGGCACATTCTCAGGCCTACGGCGAGCTGTGGCCTGCCAGCCAGTTCACGATCTGAGCTCTGGCGTGGACGCCGAGCTTGGTCATGATGTTTTCGACGTGACGTTTAGCCGTGCCCTCGCTGATAACCAGGCGCGCCGCGATGTGGGCGTTGGTGAAGCCCTGGCTGATGAGCTCGGCTACTTCCAGCTCGCGCTGGCTGAGCACGCTTTTGTTTGCGACCGTGCCCGATTTTTCGCCGGGATCGAGGTCCTCGAGCGCATACGCCACCGCCTGGTCGAGGCTCATGGCCTCGCCTAGCGTGACGGCAGCCGCGGCGGCCTTGGCGCCGAGCGCCTGGCGGGCCGGCGTCAAGCGGTGCTCCAACTGGAGCTCTTCCGTGGGCTGCAGGCCCGAGGCCACCGTCCGCAGCAGCCCAATGGACGCGCCAGCCAGCCGCAATGCTCGCTCGGCCTTGCCCTCGGCCGCTGCCAAACCCGCTGCACCGGCAAGCGCCCGCGCGGTTACGGTGAAGTGTGGTTGTATCTGCAAGGCCGCGGCGAACCGCTCTCGAGCCACGTCAAGCTGAGCAGCGTCGATGGCCGCGCTGCCCGCGCGGTGCAGAGCGCGGGCTTCGTACGTTGGCTCGGGCAGGTCGCGGAGAAGCCTCAACGCCTTGGAGTAGAGCTCGAGCGCCCGGCCGGGCGCGCCCCGAGCTTCGGCTGACCAGCCCAACTGGATCAGCACGTAGCAAGCCAGCCGGCCGTCTCCCAGGCTGTTGCAGATGCCGAGCGCGCGACGCAGCCGCCGCTCGGAAGCGGCAGCATCGCCACACTCTCTCTCGACATGGCCCAGCGACACCAGCGCTAGGGCTTCCTGGCTTTGGTCGGCCGACTGACGCGCGAGCTTCAGAGCCTCCTCGGCGTGGCGCTGCGCGGCCTGCAGCTGGGCCTGGCGCAAGCGCAGGAAGGCCAATGCATTCAGTGCCTTGGCCCGGACGCGAGGTCCGTCCCGACCGCCAGCTTTGGACAGCAGATCCTCGAGCCATTCGCAGCCCTCGACGATATGCACGCGCCGGAGCCACCACAGGCGCAACGCGGCGCCGAGCCGCAGGCTGGCTTCGACGTGGCCATCGAGCCTGGCCCAGCCCAGGGCGGCCCGGATATTCGCGTGCTCCACCTCGACCCGGTCGTTCCATGCGAATTGGTCAGCGCCGGAAAGCTCCGGCTCCGCGCCCTCAGCAAATGCCAGAAACCACTGCAGGTGCCGTGTCCGCAGCTCCGCCTCTTCACCCGCCTCACGGAGCTGCTCGGCGGCGTATTGGCGCAGCGTCTCCAGCAGACGGTAGCGTGTCTCAGGCCCGCGCGGCTCGGCGGCGACCAATGACTTTTGCACCAGCTCGTGCAGCAGGCCCAGCATATCGCTGCCATCGGCGCAGATGCCCTCCGCGGCTGCAAGTGTCCAGCCAGCCGCGAACACCGACAGCCGGGCGAACAGGGTTTGCTCTTGTGGTGAAAGCCGCGTGTAGCTCCAATCGACCATGGCCCTCAGGGACTGCTGGCGCTGAGGCGCCGTGCGCTTGCCCGCGGCCAGGACGTTGAAGCGCTGGCCCAACCGCGATGCGACCTCCTCCACAGCAAGGGATCGGGCGGTGGCCGCCGCGAGCTCGATGGCCAGCGGCAAGCCATCCAGCTGCTGGCACATTTCGACGACGGTCGCGGCCTGAGCAACGGTCAGCGCGAAGTCGGGCCTGGCCTCGGCGGCCCGAGCGGCAAATAGGGTCGCGCCATCCTCTGGCGGCAGGGGCGGGACGGGCCACACCAGCTCGCCCGCGATGTTCAGGGGCTCGCGGCTTGTGGCCAGGATCGTGAGCGAGGGGCACTGGCCGAGGAGCCGTTCGGAGAGCTCGGCGGTGGCGCCGATGACGTGTTCGCAGTTGTCCAGCACGATGAGCGCCTGCTTGGCCCTGAGCGCTCGGATCAAGCTCTCCGTCGCCGGCTGATCCGGCGTTTCGGGGGTGTGCGTCGCGCTGGCCACGGTGTGAGCCACGAGCGATTGGTCGGCCGTGGGGGCTAGCTCTACCAGCCAGATGCCGTCGGGATACCTTCGCGGATCGCTGGCCACCAGCGAGCGGCACACCTCCAGCGCCAGGGTCGTCTTTCCGATGCCTCCAGCGCCGGTCAGCGTGAGCAGCCTGGCCTGGGCCAGCAGCCGGCCGACGGTGGCGATCTCCCGATCGCGGCCGAAACGCTTGCTCAGGGGTGCCGGCAGGTTGTGCTGCACGGCCTAAACGGTACATGGTGCTGTATCCCGCTGGCGATGGCAGGAGGAAGCGGGATGGATATCGGGATTGGGCTTTGCGACCGAACCCTTAGGCCTTGAGGTTGGGGATCTGGTCGGCGGTGATGGTGGGCCACTTACCCTTGAGCTTGCCGAACGGGAAATTGGCGAGCTCCTGCGCCGTCCGATCCCAGGTGCGGCCCACCAGCTCATAGGTCTTGACCAGCTTGGGCGCCACGCTGTCGCCTTGCGGAACCTCCTGGAAGATGTACATGTTCTCGACGATGTCGTGGGCATCGTCCAGCTTGACTCGCCCTTTGCCGGTCACGACGTCCATGTTGTATACCGCCTGCAGGAACTTCTGCTTGTCCGAGAGGTCGCCATTGACCTTCTTGAGCGCAGCTTCGAGGATCTGCGCGCCGGCGTAGCCGTTGGCGACGTCGGCGGACATGGGCCGGCCCGGATACTTGGCGGCCCACGCTTTCTGCATGGCCTGGTTCTCCGGGAAATCAGCCGCCTCGGTGTACATCTTGTTAGCAATGACGCCATCGGCCTTGGTTTTGAGCTGGGCGAGGTTGGGACCGGCCACGATTTGGGCCGTCAAGTCCAGCATCTGCGGGCGGGTCTTGCCCGCGTAGCTGCTGTACTGCTCCATAAAGCGCAGCGCGTCGATGCCAGGCAGGAACTCGACAATGCTGTCCGCATCCTGGCTGAACTGCGCGATGTAAGGGCCGAAGTCGGTCGTGCCGAGCGTAGGATGCATCTCCTGCAGGATCTTGCCGCCGCGCTTGACAAAGGCGCTGGCAAAGGCGTCGGCCTGCTCGTAGCCGGCCGCGAAATCGGTGGTGATCAGGATGGCCTTCTTGTACTTGGCGGAAGCCCAATCCGCCATGGGATCTTGATCGGCCGTGGCTACGTCCGTGAAGCGCGCCGTGTAAGGGTTGGCGATCTTAGGGTCCGTGGTCAGCAGCATACCGCCGCAATTGCCGGTTACCAGGAAGGGAATCTGGACCTGGTTGGCATATTGAGCGACTGGATAGCATACCGCCGACGAATGCACGCCCATGAGGACCGCGACCTTGTCGTTTTCCACGAGCTGTTTCGTCTTGGTGAGGCCCGCGTCCGGCTGTCCGCCGTCGTCGACCACGACCACGTCCAGGCTTTTGCCGGCGAGCTTGTTGCCGGTGGACGACAGATAGAGGTTGTAGGCATCGAGGTTGTCCTTGCCGGAGTTCGCCAGTGGGCCTGTCAGGGTCTCGATCAGCCCAACCTTGATAGTGGCGCTGCTGGGGGCGACGGATGCGGCAGCCGAAGCCGCGGGCGACGATACAGCCGCCGGGCTCGCGGACGCTGAGGCCACCGGTTTGGGTGCTGGCGCGGACGATGCCGCCAGGCTGGCGCTGGCTGGGGGTGAGACGGGCGCCGCGCCGCCGCATCCAATGAGGGCCAAACCAATGACGGCGACGGCCGGCCAGGAGCTTCTTGAACGCATGGCCCCATGCTGTCACCGGACGGCTCGGCTGTCAACCCAGGGCTTGGTTGGTGCACGAGCCCGACGGGCTTAGGCAAAGTGGCCGGCGGTCTAATCGAAGACGATCGCGCCCCGGCCGAGCTTGCCTGCCTCCAGGTCATCGACGGCCTAGTTCCAGACGGTAGCGGCGGGTGATGAGAAGGCAGCAACGAGGAAGACTCCGCAGACTGAGCGGCTGAAAGGCGGGGCAATAATCCTGGTGCTGGCGTCCTCGGGCTCCTCGCTGTTGCCCTCGCGTATTTGCGGGTTAGGGCTCGTAGCAAAATACCCTCAGACATCCCGACATCCAGCAAGAAGCGACCGAACCAAAAATTGTGGGCGGCGTCCGCGTAGAGCATGAGGGATAGCGTTTCCCGGAAACACTGCCTGGAGTTGGTTGAGGTTATGCCAGCGGTGCGCCACCTGGCCCTGCATGTCGATGAGGTACACCATGCCATTCGCTGTGCCGCGGAGCGAACAGCGTCAGCCCGCGATAGGCCCTGTCCGGCTCGCAGCCGCGCAAGCCCAAGCCGGCTCGCTTTGCCCTGATCTGCTCCATCCGTGCCGCGCCTGTCTAGGGTGCACGGTGCTGTATCCTGCTGGCGATGGCAGCGGCAGGCACACTCAAGCTGGGCGCCCTGGGCGGCGCGGTCACCTTTGGCGCGCAGGCGGCGGCGCGGATGGTCGAGCTGTACCCCGAGTTTCAGCACGAGCTGACGTTCTACCCTACGGCGGAGGAGGCGTTTGACGCCATCATGGAGGGCCGCGTGGACGCGATGTGCGCGCCCGAACAGCTGAAGGTGACCGGCTTCCACAGCGGCAGCCAGGGCAAGATCGCCGGGCCCCATGCCAAGGCGTACGTCATCGCCGAAGTGGCGCACGAGTTCCACGCCAATCTGCTGGTCAAGCCGGGCACCTCGTTGGAGCGCATCAAGCAGGTGCAGGGCCATACCGGCTCGGTCACGCAGAGTGAGGCCTGGCTCAAGAAGAACCTGTCCTGGGCGGAGATTTTCATCGTGGACACCAGCTCCTACGGCGCGGCCCAGACCGTGCTTGACGGCGACGGCTCGATTGCCTCCGTGGGCACGCACGAGGCCGCCGTCCAGTTCGGCTTGGAGGAGAAGGCCAAGGACATCGACCAGGGCAGCATCGCCAACTACTTCGCCTTCGCCCGCGATCCGCTGTTCGCGGATTATCCGACCCGCGTGGTCGTGGCCGCCCGTCTCGGCGGCGACGGCGAGCTGACCCGCCTAGTCCAAGCTTTCGCCCGCGCGGGCTGCGACCTGCTGACGGTCTACACGCGCATCAGCGGCGCCGCCCTGTTCGAGTACGACTACGTCTTCCGCTTCGGCGGCTCGGGCCGCCTGGCCGCCATCCGGGACGAGCTGGCGGCCTTCAAGACGGCGCGCTTGGTGGGAGCCTTCGAAGCCCGGGAGTAGGCCTTTGGAAATCAGCCGCCACGCCAAGAACAAGCTGCGGCACCTGAAAGTCACTGCAGAAGAGATTGGAAATGCGCTGGCTCGCCCTGACAGCAAACTCGTAGGTCCAGATGGCAAGCCCAACGCCTTGGCTACCGTACGTGACATGCTTCTCCATATCGTTTACGTAGTCGAAAATGATGATGTCGTGGTGGTTACGGTGTGGAGGGAGAAATGATGCGCATCACTTATGACCCACAGGTGGATGTCCTTTACATCGAGTTGCGCGATGTCGATCACGATCGTGGGCAGCAAATTACGGCGGGCACTGTCCTCAACTATGACTCGAATGGCGAGGTGGTGGCAATCGAGATCCTGGACGCGAGCAAGCATGTCGACGGCGAGCCGCTGACGGTCGCCCTGGAATTGCTGGCCCCCGCTCCGGTAACCGCGTGCTCTTGACCCGGAGGACCCAAAGCAGGACGCCAGCGATGATGAGGTTTTGAAAATGGATTCATACGAGCTATCCGACGCCCCACTCTGAATGGGCGCCTGGCAAGGTAGCCGCCTAAGCTGTCCGCTACAAGGAGAGCAGAAGAGGACAGGAACCTGAGGAAGAATGGAAGACTTCCAAGGACGTGGAGGCCGCTGCTTCTACTTTCAGGAGCCTCTCGATTGACGTCGTCGACTTCTTCGAATTGGCGGGGATCGATATTTTTGCGTCGCGCACCTGATTAGGAAACTTATTGGGGGGTCGGAGCTCGGCGCGAGAGCATCACCCTACGTCGACCTGCATCTTGCCTTGCGCTTCTGGTCACGATCTAGGAGTCCGAGACCTCCGGTGGCTTACTCGGCGATGATTTGGGCGGCGCCGGGGTTCCAGCGCCAGTAACGAGCGATAGTGCCGCCGTCGACACGGAGATCGAATCCGGTGATCATCTCGGAATCGTCCGACGCCAGGAACACCGCGGCCTTGGCGTAGTGCCGCGGGCTGGGGCGCTTGCCCAGCGGGACGCCGACGTCGCCTTCGGCGTAGCCGGCGCGGCGGATGCCGCCGCCCGGGATCTCCCACTTGACGCCCCACTCCGCGGCTCGGGCATGGCCTTCGGCGGGGTCGGTGCCGGTGGGCGTGAGGCTGTTGACGCGGATGCCGAACTCGGCCAGCTCCATGGCCACGGCACGGGTGAAGTTCAGGAGCCCGCTCTTGCAGGTGCCGTAGCCGATGTTGCCAGGGTTGCCCTGGTGGCCCTCGGTGGAGATGATGTTGATGATGCAGCCTTTACGGCGCTGGTCGATCATCAGCTCGGCGGCGTGCTTGGTGAACAGGAACACACCCGCCAGGATGACGTCGACCTGGCGCCGGAACTCCTCGACCGCCATCTCGCGAATGCCCTTGCGGATTTGAATGACGGCGCCGTTGACCAGCACGTCCACGCCGCCGAGCTCCTCGCGGGCGTGCCCGATGGCGGCCTTGACCTGGTCCTCCTTGGTCACGTCGCAGGTCACCGCAATGGCTTGGCCGCCACGCTTGCGGACGTCCTCGGCACAGGCCTCGGCGTAGTCCGGCTGGATGTCGACACAGACCAGCTTGGCGCCTTCGGCGGCCAGGCCGAGCGCGATGCCGCCGTTGATGTTGGGGCTGCTGCCGGTCAGCAGCACCACCTTGCCGTCGAGCTTGCCCATACAGCCTGAATGGTAGTCCTACGCGGACGGCGAGTTGGGCCGTAGAATCGGGGTCGCATGGGAATCCGCCGCAGCGCCGACTACCTGGCCGCGCTTCAGGACGGCCGCCAGGTCTGGCTGGGCGGGCAGCGGGTGGACGTGGCCAGCCACCCTCAACTGGCGCCCTTCGCGAAAGCGCTGGCCGAGACCTACGACTTGCAGCACGACCCTGCGTGCCGCGAGCTGCTGACGGTGCCCTCACCAACCAGCGGCGAGCCGGTCAGCCGGGCATTCCAGTTCCCGCGCTCGTCGGAGGACCTGGTGCGGCAGCGCGAGATGTTCGAGCTGCTGGAGCGGCGCTGCGGCGGCGTCCTCGGCCGCTTCCCGCAGTACATGGGGTCGGCGCTGCTGGGGCTGTACAACCTGCGCGATGTACTGGCGCAGGCAGGCCCCGAATACCCCGACAACCTGGTGCGCTACTTCGAGCACTGCCGCGAGCGCGACCTGTACCTGACTTTTGGCTTCACCGACCCGCCACGGGACCGGCGGCTGCCCGCCTCGACGCTGGAGTACCTGCACGTGGTGGAGCGCCGGCCAGACGGCATCGTCGTGCGCGGCGCCAAGGCGGTCGCGACGGCGGCGCCCTACGCGAACGAGTACCTATGCCTGACCGCCCCTCGGCCCGACCTGGCTCCGGAGCACATCCTGTACTTCGCCATCCCCATCGCCAGCAAGGGCCTCGAGATCGTCTGCCGCGAGTCGTACACCGAGGCCTGCAAGATCGACCATCCGCTCAGCTCGACGTTCGACGAGATCGACGCCTGGGCGGTGTTCGACGACGTGTTCGTGCCCCAGGAGCGCATCTTCTTCCTGGACCGGGTGGACCTGAACGAGTCCGTCTTCCGGCAGACGCCCGCCGCCTGGGGCTATTACTTCGGGCTCATCCGGCTGGCGGTCAAGGCCGAGGCACTGGCCGGCATCTGCTTCGCCGTGACCGACTACCTGGGCACACGCGACACGCCGCGTTCGCAGGAATTGCTGGCGGACGTGCTCACCCATCTCGAAAGCCTGCGAGCGTTCATCCACGCCGCCGAGCGCGACCCGTTGTTCTCGAAGGACGGCCTGGCGCTGCCGAAGCCGCTGTACGTGCAGCTGGGGCGCGTGTCCAGCCTGGAGCAGCATCCGCGGGTGCTGGAGGCGGTGCGCGAGCTGTGCGGATCGAGCCTGCTGATGGCGCCAGGCTCGGCCGAGCTGGACAGCCCTGAGATTGGCCCCATCCTGCGGCATTTCCTGGCCGGCGACGACGAGCGGGCGCGGGAGCGCTTCCGGATGATGAAGCTGGCTTGGGAATACACCGGTGGCTCGTTCGCCTCGCGCCAGCTGCTGTTCGAGCAGAACAACGCCGGCACGTTGAATACCAATAAGGCGCGGCTTGTGGGCTCCTACGATCCGGCGCCCCTGGTCCGGCTGGCTCGGGAGTTGGCGGGGATAGAAGGGCTTCCCTCACCCTAGCCCTCTCCCGGTCCTACGC
>DAIUFO010000031.1:12563-17911 GCA_036844545.1 Chloroflexota bacterium | reverse complement strand
AGGGTTGCAGCATCGGCGTCTGCGGCGCCTGCACGGTCCTCATCGACGGCCAGACGATGAGCGCCTGTCTTACGCTGGCGGCCACCCTCCAGGACGCACAGGTCCTCACGATCGAGGGCCTGGCCAAGGGCGCCCAGCTCCACCCGCTGCAGACAGCCTTCATCGAACACGGCGGCTTCCAATGCGGCTTCTGCACTCCCGGCCAGATCATGGCCGCCTACGCGCTGCTCCAGGAGCACCCTGACCCGACCGACGACGAGCTCCAGGAAGCCATGCTCGGCAATCTCTGCCGCTGCACCGGCTACTACAAGATCGTGGATTCCATCCACGCCGCCGCCGCGGAGCTGAGTTCCTCTCCCATCGCGATGGGACAGGCTGGGTGAGGGCGCCGTTGCTCGCTGCTGGTGAAGGCACATCCGTCGTGGGCCACAACGTCCGCCGAGTCGACGCCATCGAGAAGGTCACCGGCACGGCGCAGTACGTCGCCGACGTGCGCCTGCCGGGCATGCTCCAGGGCCGCATCCTGCGCAGTCCCCACCCACATGCCCGCCTCCGGCACGTAGATACATCCAGAGCCGAACGTGTGCCCGGCGTGCTGGCCGTCGTCACCGGCGAGGACACGCCCAAGCGCAAATGGGGCTCGTTCCAGAAGGACCAGTACCCCATCGCCGTCGACAAGGTCCGCTATGTAGGCGACGAAGTCGCGGGGGTGGCGGCCGTCGACGAAGCCACTGCCGACGAGGCGCTGAGCCTCATCGACGTCGACTACGAGGTCCTGCCGGCGGTGTTCGATCCAGAGGAGGCTATGCAGCCGGAGGCGCCGCTGATCCACGACGACAAGCCCGGAAACCTGGCCCTGCACTTCGTGGTGGTCCGCGGCGACCCGGATGCTGCCCTCATGAAGGCCGACCTGGTGTTGGAAGACACGTTCCAGACCCACATCCAATGGCACGCTGCCATAGAGACCATCGGCTCGGTGGCGCAGTTCAGCCCGACCGGCAAGTTGACCGTGTACATGAACACGGCCACCATCTTCATGGCCCGGACGCGAATCGCCTACGCACTGGGGCTCGACATGAGCGACGTGCGCGTCATCCAAACCGCTGTTGGCGGCGCGTTCGGTGGCAAGTCGTGCGATGACAACAACGCCATGATCTGCGGCTTGCTGGCCATGAAAGCTGGGCGTCCGGTGCGCATCATTAACTCCCGCGAGGACGAGTTCCTGTCCACGCGCCCGCGGCCGGCCATGAAGCTGTGGGTGCGCATGGGCTTCCTGAAGGACGGCACCATCACCGGCAAGGACCTCAAAGTCATCGCCGACAACGGCGCCTATTCGGCCAAAGGCGCCGCCGTCGCCGGCGTCACCGCCCTGCGGCACGACACCATGTACCTCTATGAGGACGTCCGCTCCGAGCTGTACGTCGTTCACACCAACAAGATCGGCACCGGCGCCTTCCGCGGCTTCGGCAACCCCGAGGCGGCGTTCGCCATCGACCAGATGATCGACATGGCCGCCGAGCAACTGGGACTCGATCCTATCGAGGTCGGACTCAAGAACATGATCGGCCCCAACCACACCAGCATCCACGGCAACCGTGTCCTGAGCTGCGAGCTGAAAGAGTGCGTGAAGCAGGCAACGGAGCTGATTGGATGGAAAGACAAGCAAAAGTCCCCTCGCCCGCCGCGGCGGGAGAGGGCTAGGGTGAGGGAACCTGGGGTGGGGGCGGAGGAGTTGCCCCATGGCTTCGGCCTCGCCTCCAGTGTCCACGTTTCCGGTAAGCGCCATTTTGGCGATTACGACGGATCCTCCATGGTCATGAACGTGAACCTGGACGGCAAGGTGCACATCTGGTCGGGCGAAGGCGAGACCGGCCCCGGCGCCAACACCGTGCTGGCGCAGATCGCGGCCGAGGAGCTGGGCGTCAAATTCGAGGACGTCTCACTTTCGGTGGCGGACACCGACACCACCACCTACGCCCAGGGCTCCTACGCCAGCCGCTCGGCATATATCGCAGGCAACGCCGCCCGCGACGCCGCCTGCAAAGTCAAAGCCGAGGTGCTGGAAATTGCCGCCGAGAAGCTCGAAGCCTCGCCCGACGACCTCCAGATCAAGGATGGGGTCATCTCCGTCAAGGGCAGCGCGGCCGGCAAGACCATCACGGTGGGCGACGTGGCCATGAGCGCCCTCTACCGCCGTGGCGGTAAGCCGATCTCGGCCCTGGGCATCTGGGACCCGCCCTCCGAAGTCTCGGACGAGAACCGCTACGGCAACGAGTCGGGCTCCTACAACTTTTGCTCGCACGCCGTCGAGCTGGCGGTCGATCCGGCAACCGGCAAGTTCACCATCCTTAACTACACCGCCGCGTCGGACGCCGGCAAGGTCATCTTCCCCATCGGCGCCGAGGGCCAGAACGAGGGCGGCGCTGCCCAGGGCCTGGGCTACGCCTTCACCGAGGAGATGCAGTTCGACGAGGGCAGGCCGCTGGCGCCCAACTTCTCCGACTACCGGCTGCCGTGCATCGCCGACATGCCGCCATTCCGCCAGGTTTTCGTGCCGTCTTACGAGCCGACAGGCCCCATGGGGGCCAAAGGCATCGGCGAGATCGGCCTCGACCCCACCGCGCCGGCCATCGCCAATGCCATCCACGACGCCGTTGGCGTACGCATCAAAAGCCTGCCTATCACTCCTGAGAAGGTGCTGGCGGCCCTCCAGGAGAAAGCCCGCACTGGCCGCGACGGATCCGCCCGGGCAGTTTCACGCGAAGAGCTTGCCCGCGACAACCGCCCCGGCCCCACGAGCGGTGCTGCCCATTAATCCCAAGCGGACTACCAAGCACTCCCTCGCCCGCCGCAGCGGGAGAGGGCTGGGGTGAGGGAACTTTGAGCGTCCGCGATTACGTTGAGCCCCAAAGCCTAGACGAAGCCCTCGAACTTGCCAGCAAATATGCGGAGGACGGCAAGCTCCTCGCTGGCGGCACAGCCCTGGTCCTGCTGATGCGCCAGAAGCTCCTCCAGCCAAGCGTGCTGGTCAACCTGGGGAAAGTGCCTGAGCTGGCAGGCATCCGCCAGGCGGACGGCCACATCGATATCGGCGCCACCACCACCCACGATCAGGCCGCCCGCTCCGAGCTCCTGCGCCAGCACTACCCCGCCCTGGCGAGCACCTTCGCCAAGGTGGCCACGCCGCGCATCCGCCATGCCGGGACTGTGGGCGGCAACCTGGCCCACGGCGATCCGCACCTCGATCCGCCGGTGAGCCTATTGGCGCTTGATGCGACCGTCACGCTGCGCTCCAACACCACTGAGCGCGAGCTGAAGCTGGCCGACTTCTTCCTCGACTACTACGAGACGGCGCTGCGTCCCGGCGAGGTCCTGACGGGCATCCGCGTCCCCGCCCGCCTGAAAGGCGAAGGCCTGGCCTTCCTCAAGTTCCTGCCACGCTCCCAGGACGATTACGCAACAGTCGACCTCGCCGTTTGGCTGAACGGCAGCGACGTTCGCATCGCCCTCGGCTCAGTCGGCACGATAGTCTTTCGCGCCACCGAGGCCGAAGCGCTGCTGAAGCGCCAGCCCGAGGCCCTCAACGAAGCCGGCGAGCTGGCCGCCAAAGCGGCCGACCCCGACGACGACGTGCGCGGCTCCGCTGCGTACAAGCGCCAGTTGATCGAGGTGCTCCTTGGGCGCGTGATCGCCGAGGCACGGCAGGACGCTATCCGCTAGTATCCCTCTCATGCTGACGCGCGAGGACAACGAGCTCATCACTCGTATCGGCCAGGGCACACCCATGGGCGAGGTCATGCGCCGCTATTGGATGCCGGCGTTCCTTTCGGAGGAGCTGCCCGAGCCGGATTGCCCGCCAATCCGCGTGGGCCTGCTGGGCGAGAAGCTGGTGGCCTTCCGCGATTCCAATGGCAAGGTTGGCCTGCTGGATCAGCATTGTTCCCACCGCGGCGCCTCGCTGTTCTTCGGCCGCAACGAGGAATGCGGCTTGCGCTGCGTCTACCACGGTTGGAAGTACGACGTGGCCGGCAACTGTGTGGATATGCCCAACGAGCCGCCGGAGAGCAACTTCAAGCACAAGGTGCGTCAGACCGCTTACCCCTGCGAGGAGCGCGGCGGCGTCGTGTGGGCCTATCTCGGCCCGCCCGAGAAGCAGATGCCGCTGAAGGAGCTCGAGTGGATGCGCTTGCCCAAAGGGCACAGCTTCATCTCCAAGACGCACGAGAGCTGCAACTACCTTCAGGGCCTCGAGGGCGGCATCGATACCTCACACTCGTCGTTCTTGCATCGTCGTGTGGTGTCGGGCAAGCCCTTCGACCGCACCGAGGCCATCCGGGCGCGCTCGACGGCGCCCAAGCTCGAGGTCCTAAATACGGACTACGGCTTCACCTACGCCGGCATCCGAGCCTTGCCTGACGAAGGCCAGAACTACGTCCGCGTCTACCACTTCGTGATGCCGTTTCATCAACTGCGCGCCTTCGAGGGCTACCTGCCGGACTGCCCCGTGATCCAGGGCCACATGTGGGTGCCGATCGACGACGAGCACACTTGGATCTACAACTGGATCTACAACCGCGACGGGTCCGAATTATCGGAGGAAGAGGTCCTGCTGGAGGAGAAGGAGACAGGTCGGGCGCGGGAGGACGTGCTGCCCGGCTACCGGTTGAGGGCCAACAGCTCGAACGACTACTTCATCGACCGCCAAGCCCAGCGGGCGGGCAGCTTCACCGGCATCCCTGGCGTGAACACGCAGGACCTGGCCGTCCAGGAGTCGATGGGGCCCATCTACGACCGGACCAAAGAGCACCTCGGCACCACTGACGTGGCGGTGATCGCCGCCCGCCGGCTGCTGCTCGATGCCGCCCGCGACGTGCAAGCCGGCCGCGACCCGCTGGGCGCGGATGGCGGCTCAAGCGACAGCATCCGCCCCGCCGAGCGGCTCATCCCCGCTTCCGTAGCCTGGCACGACGCCATCGCCGACATGCTGAAGGTCCCCTCTCCCGCCGCCGCGGGAGAGGGTTAGGATGAGGGCACTCACCCGCCGGCTGTACTTCATCCCCGCATGACCCCCGGCATAACCGCCCGGCTGGCCCGCTTCGCGGCCGGCTTGACCTACGAGCAACTGCCGGCGTCGGCCGTCGAGGGCGTCAAGCGCATCCTTCTCGATTGCCTGGGCACCGCGCTGGCGGGCAGCTCGCTCGGCACCGGCGCCAAGGAGCTGCTGGCGGTGGTAGAGGCATCGGGCGGGAAGCCCGAGGCCGCCGTGCTGGGCACCTCTCTCCGGGCACCGGCCGTGCTGGCGGCATTGGCCAACGGCGGCCTCGCCCACGCCCTCAACTACGTGCGCC
>DAIUFO010000031.1:0-12553 GCA_036844545.1 Chloroflexota bacterium | reverse complement strand
ACGATTACCTGCCTGGCGCCGGCGTTCACCTGGGAGTCACCAGCGTGCCGGCGGCCCTGGCGGCGGCCGAGCACAGCGGCGGCGTCAGCGGCAAGGAGCTCATCGCGGCTCTGGCAGCCGGCAACGAGCTCATGGCGCGCTTGGGCTTCGCCATTGAGCGGGTCCAGGGGGCCTACACCGAAACACGGCCGCAGGTCAGCCAGATGCTGGGCTACCTCAACGCCGCGGCCTGCGCCGGCCGTGTCCTGCGGCTGACCGACGCGCAGATGCACAGCGCGCTGGGCATGGCCTTCATGCAAGCCTCGGGCGGGCGGCAGCCTGTCCTCGAGGGCACGCCCGCCAAGGCGCTGTACGCGGCCTTTCCCAGCCAGGGCGGCATGCTCAGCGCGCTCCTGGCGGAGCAGGGGCTCGGCGCGGAATGCGCCGCCTTCGAGGGCCAAGCCGGCCTGTTCGCCACCTATTTCGGCAACGCCTACGCGGCGGGCGAGCTGGAGCAGGGCCTTGGCGAGAGGTGGCGATTCCAGGAGATCACCTTCAAGCCGTGGCCGACGACGTCTGTAGCCCACGTGTTCATCGAAGCCGCCATCTCCCTGGCGGAGCAACACCATCTTCGCGCGGCCGACGTCGCCCGTGTCCACCTGCGCGGGCAAGCCCACATTCGCACCTTCTGCGAGCCGGCAGCGACGCGCCAGGCGCCGCGATCCTCAGTGGAGGCTGAGGACAGCATCCCCTTCGCCGTGGCCAAGGCGCTGGCCAACCGCCAGGTGACGCTGGACGACATCCAGCCGGATGGTTTGACTCAGCCCGAAACTCTGCAGATCGGCGCGCGCACCACGTACGCCATAGACGACAGCTTGGGAACCGGCGGCATTGTCGAGCTGACCACCGCTGCCGGCCAGGTGCTGGAAGCCAAGGTCGAGCGGGCGCTGGGCCATCCGCCGCGCGAGCTCAGCTGGGAACAGCTCGCAGCCAAGTTCCGCGACTGCGCCGGGCATGCCCTGCAGCCGGTCGCGGCAGAGGAAACGCTGGACATGATCGCCGGACTCGAACGGCTCGACGACGTTGGCCGCCTGGTGGAAACGGTCAGCTCAGGAAATCGATGAGGATCTGAGCCAGCTCGTTCGGCCGTTCGGTTGGGATGAAATGCCCGGTGTCCGGCAGGACGACCAGCTTGGAGTTGGGGATGCCCTGCTCCAGAGCTTGGCCCATTTCGAGCGCGTTGGTTTCGTCACCGTCGCCCCACACGATCAAGGTGGGCACCTTGATGTGCGGCAGCCGGCGGACGGTGTTGTAGCGCTGGCGGTTGTCGTGGTTGTTCATGTGGTTCAGGATGCGCTGGTAGGCTTCGACCGCGCCCGGCGCCTGGGTTTTCTTGAAGTTCGTATCGGCCAGGGCTTCGATGTCGGTGTCGACCTTGACTGTGCGCCTGAGCATGTCGCGCAGCTCGTCGCGCGTGGGCGGCTTGAACTCGGTCATGCTGCGCAGCGTGCGGGGCGCCACGCCGCCCGCGGCGACGAGGACCAGCTTGTTGACGCGCTCCGGGCTTTCGTAGCCGAACAGCGTCGACACCCAGCCACCCATGGAGTGGCCCACGATGTGTGACGACTCCAGCCCCAGCCCGTCCTGGAATTCCCGCACGAAGTCCACCAAATAGGCGAAGGAGTACTCGCCCGGGAACCGATCTCCCAGGCCCCAGCCCAGGAAGTCCGGGGCGATAGCCCGGAAACGCTGCGACAGCGGCTCCATCACGAATTGAAAGCGGTCGCCCCCGGCGGCGAAATCGACTCCGTGCAGCAGGATCACCGGCTGACCGCTGCCAGCTTCGACGTAGCGGGTCTTGCCGTGGCTCAGTTCGACGTATTTCTCAGAAATCATGTCTGCTGGGCAGCTTACACCCCAGGCGGCTATCATGGCCGCGCCATGATGACACGATTCCTTACCGTTCTGCTCTCGATGCTCGCGCTGGCTTCTTGCGGCGGCCAAGCTGCGCCAGCCTCTTCGCCCGCCTCCGCCGCGGCTGGGTCAGCGCCCCCCGCGGTTTCAACCGGGGCTGCCGCCAAGCCCGCGTCCTCGACCAGCGCCGCGGTCAAGCCGGCCGGATCGGCCGCTAAGCCGGCAGCCAGCGGCCAGGCCGCCAAGCTTATCGTCTCCTACGGCGAGCTGGTGCCGCAATCGGTGCCGATATTCGTAGCCCAGGACGCTGGCATCTACCAGCAGAACGGTCTCAATATCGACCTGCGGCTGATCGTCAGCTCGGCCGAGATGGCCGCGCTCCTGTCCGGCGAGACGCAGATCGCCAGCGCCGCCGGTTCCCAGGTCCTGAACGCGGAGACGGCTGGAGCCGACCTTGTCGTCACGGCGGCGATCGCCGGCCTGTCGCCCTTCCGCCTGTACGTGCAGCCGTCAATCAAATCCGTGGCCGAGCTGAAGGGCAAGAGCGTTGGCATCAGCAAGTTCGGCTCGCCATCGGAAACGGCGGTGCGCACAGCCCTGGCCAAGAATGGCCTCAATCCCGACAAGGACGTTCGCATCGTCGAGATGGGCAGTACGCAGGCCCGGACCGCCGCCCTGATCCAGGGCAGCATCGACGCCGGCATGGCCAATCCGCTGGAGGCCGACAAGCTGGAGCAGAGCGGCCTGCACTCCGTCTATGACCTGGCCAAGGAGAAGCTGCCGTCGGCGCAGTCGGTGGTGCTGGCCAAGCGGGATTGGGTCAACGGCCACCGTGACCTGATGCAGCGCTATGTCGATGCCATTGTGCAGGCGATGGCCAGGACGCGTGCCGATAAGGCGCTCACGATCGGCGTTATGAAGAAATGGTTTAAGTCAGACGACGACAAGCTGATGGGCAGCGTCTACGACGCCTACACCGGCACCGGTTTGTGGCCGGAGGTGCCATACGTCACGCCGGCCATGTTCGATGACACGAAGGCCGTCATCTCAGCCCGGGACCCGAAGATGAAGGACTACGACGTCTCGAAGCTGATCGACTCCTCCTTCGTCAAGAGCGCCGAGGAGCGCGGGTTAGCGAAGACCTAAGGCGCTATTTCCGCTCGCTCACGTCCAGCAGGACGCCGTCGGGGTCGGCCAGGTGCTTGTGGCCGTAACGGCAGCCCGCGAACAGCTTGAGGCGAGCTTGCCCTTCCGGCCCGGCGCCGACCGGTGACGGCGCCAGGTGATGGTTCTTGGTGACCAGCGCGTTGAGGTCTTGCTCGAACTGATCCAGGCTCTCAACCTCGAAGCCAATGTGGTCCAGCGCGGGCCGTTCGATACCGCTGCCCTCGTAGTCGGTAATGCGCCAGGGCGCGATCACGAAGGTGACTGTGCCGTCGCTCAGGTGGAAGTGGTTGTCGGGCGTCTGCTCCACCTCCTCCAGGTCGAACAGGTCGGTGTAGAACTGGGCCAGCGTGTCGGGGCTCACCGTGCGCAGCTGGAAATGGCTCACGTGCCGCGGCGTGCGATTGATGTCGGCCACGTACACGTTCGTGCGGTTGGTCATGCCGCGCTGTGACAGATCGAACACGTTGCCGGCAGGGTCGTGCATGCTGATGCCGGCGAATGGTCGGTTAGCCGGCCGCTTGAGCCACTGCACCTGCGGGTATTGCTCCCGGGCCTTAGCGAACACCCGCTCCACGTCGTCTACTTCGAAGCCGAAGTGGTCGAAGCCGGCCTGCCGGCCAGCCTTGCGAGAGTTGACGTTCATGCCCACGTAGCCATCGCTGACGGCCACAGCGGAGTCGGCTCGCGCCCCCTCGAACGTCCGCAGGCCGAACAGAGCTTCGTAAAATCGGCCTTCAATGGCGTAGTTGTCGCTCACAATGGCAAGGTGTTTCATCTTCGCAGTCATAGTGGGGACAATCCTACTCCAGATGTGTAAGATGCCCGAATGGCCGCGCTGACCCTTTCCCGCCAGCGGGAGAGAGGACGGTTCTCGCTGCCCACCCCGCGATCGGACCAAGTCGTGTTCGGCCTGATCACCTTGGTGCTGCTGGCGATCGTCGTGCCGCCGGTAATTACGCTGGTGCAGACCAGCGTGCTGGTCGGCGCGGGACCGGGACGCGCCGGGACGCTGTCACTGCAGTCCTACGCCGACATCCTGAGAGCCCCGGAATTCCCTGGCCTGGTCTTGACCACGTTCCTGTTCGCCTTCGGCAGCTGCGCTGTCGGGCTGCTGTTCGGCGGAGGGCTGGCCTGGCTGGTCGAGCGGACGAACGCGCCTTTCAAGCAGCTGGTCTACGCGGCCAGCTTCGTCAGCTTTGCCGTGCCGGGCATCCTCCGAGCTGTGGGTTGGATCTTCCTGCTGGGGCCGCGCACGGGCACGCTGAACGAGCTGTTCCGCTCGCTGCTGCACACCGATCGGGTGCTGTTCGACGTGTTCACCCTGCCGGCCATGGTCCTGATCGAAGGCACCTTCTGGATCCCTGTCGTGTTCCTGCTGCTGGGCGCCAGCTTCCGGTCCATGGACCCGGCGCTCGAGGAGGCGGCGATCATGAGCGGCTCCTCGACGCCGCGGACCCTGCGGAGGGTTACGCTGCGGCTGGTACTGCCGGCGCTCGCCTCGGCGCTGCTGCTGATGTTCATCCGGGGCATCCAGGCCTTTGAGGTTCCGCTGGTGCTCGGCGTGCCCAGCAAGATCTACGTGCTCACGACCGAGGTCTACATCAGCATGCAGGCGCGCGTCATCCCGGAGTACTCCAAGCCGAGCGCCTACGGCGTGCTGCTGTTCGTGTTCCTGCTGGCTTGCGTGTACCTTTATTCGCGCGTAACGGGGCGCACCTCGCGCTTTGTGACGGTAACGGGCAAGGGCTTCCGGCCACGGCAGATGGACCTTGGCCGCGGGCGCATCCTGGCCGGCGCGTTCATCATGCTGATAGTCGCGATGCAGTTCCTGCCGATCCTGGAGTTGGTGGCGGCCTCGTTCCTGAGATCGCTGGGCTCCATGCAGCTGACGTTTGGCAACTACACGCTGGTGCTCAACAGCCCCGCCATCCTCCAAAGCCTGTGGAACAGCTTCGTGATCGCCGTGGTGAGCGCTACGGTCGTGGTGCTGATCGCGGCGGTCGTGGCCTGGTGCATGATCCGCGGGCGAATCCCCATCCGCGGCCTGCTGGATCAGCTCGCCTCGCTGCCGCTGGTGTTTTCGGGAGTGGTGCTTGGGTTGGCGGTCCTGATCCTGTACGTTCGCTCGCCGATCCCGGTCTACGGCACGATCTGGATCTTGGTCATCGCCTATGTGACGGCCTTCCTGCCCTACGGCCTGCGCTACGCGCATCCGGGCCTGCTGCAGATTGCGCCGGAGCTGGAGGAGAGTGGACAGGTGAGCGGCGCCCGATGGATGCAGGTGTTCCGCAAGATCGTGGTGCCGCTGCTGGTCCCGGCGCTGTTCGCCGCCTGGGTGTTCGTGTTCCTGATCAGCCTGCGGGAGCTCTCGGCCGCCGCTTTCCTGTACACCGCCCAGACGCCGGTGATCGCCACCAAGATGCTGGACCTGTGGCAGAACGGCAACGTCAACCAGGTGAGCGCCTTTGGGGCCATCGTTTCGGCGTTGAGCATCACCTTCGCCATCGGGACTTATCGCTTCATCCAGCGCTGGGGCTTGCGAGCCGGCTGAGGCGCGGTCTAAGATGCGGGTATGAGCTACCGCATCCGTTACATCGCCGGGATCGCCGAACAGCCGGACAAGCTGGCCGAGTACTACGCCACGTACTACGGCTTACGTGAGCTGGGCCGTTCGCCGGAGGGTGACGTGTCGCTGACGGACGGCTTCTACAACCTGACCTTCCTCAAGCGCCGGCCTAGCCTCGACGAGGAGGACGAGCAGCCCGGCCTCAACCACTTCGGCATCGAGATCGACGACATCCGGGAGATTGAGGCTCGGCTGGAGGAGTACGCGCCCCGAGCCGACATTCGCCAGGAGAAGGGCGACCTCCATCACGGCGAGTTCCGGGTGTACGACCCCAACAACATTCCGGTCAGCCTATCGCTGCGGAACTTCGGCGTGGCCAGTGAGGAGCGGCAGATGCCGAACGTCCGCCACATTGCCATGATGGTGCCCAAGAACCAGGAGGTGGCCGACTTCTTCTGCAATGTTTTCGGCTTCCGCGAGACGAGCAGCGGCAAGAAGAACCACGGCACGGCCAGCCCTGTCCGCTTCGTTGGTGATGGCTCGACGGCGCTGGCCATCCTGCGGGACCCGGCCCGGGCCGTTGCCGATGGCGTAGAGCCCGAAGGCACGAACCTGAAGTGGGGCGTCAACCACTTCGGTTTCCTAGTGGAGAGCCTGGACGAGATGCTCAGCCGCCTGCTCGGCCCGGACACCAGCCAGCGACCCGCAAGCCGGCCCATGGCCGAGTTCCGGACCCACGATCCGGAAGGCAACCCTATCGACATCTCCCAGCTCAAGGGCTACGAAGTGGACGACGGTGTGTGGGTCCGGGGACCGCAACCCGTCAGCGCTGGCTAAGGAGCCGGAGCACCGCTTCGCAGGTTGCCTCCGGCGCGCCCGGCTTAGCCCTGGCTGCTGGCGAGGTGCAGCAAGCTGCGCACCTCATGAACGCCGGCAATGTCCCTGACCGTACGCTCGATGTCGCGCATCTCGCTCGGCTGCTCGACCTCGCCGCGCAGGACCACCACGCCATGCTCGGCGTTGATGTTGATACGGCCCTTGGGCACCTGAGGGTCACGGAACAGGACGCTTTCCACTTTGTGCGCTAAGGTGGCGTCGTCCATCGGCTCCCGCGAGTCATGCCCGTGAATCAGCGCCTGGCGCTTGCCGGAGATGTCGTCGCCCATCTTCCGCCCCGTCCTTCCCAGGCTTCGAGTCCAGCGCCGGAGCGCGCCGGCGGCACGCTGGAGCGCCAGTTTTCGCCTGCGGTTGCCGATCACCGGGTCGAGGAAGTACACCAGCGCGCCCCCAAACGCGGCCGCCGCGAGCAGCTGCCAGGGCTCTATCCGCGAGCGCTCCCGGAGCCGTACATCCGGTATATGCAGGCCTGGCAGCATGCCGCGCAACCGGCGGGGAGCGTGCCGTTGTTCCCACGGCCAGGTGTCCGGCGCCATGCTGCTGAACCGGCGGAGAGCTTGCTGTGGTTCCCACGGCCATGCATCCGGCAGCATGGCGCGCAACCGGCGAGAAGCTTGCCGGCGTTCCCACGGCCAAGTGTCTGGCATCAGGCTGCTGAATCGCTGTTGAGCCTGGCGTCGCTCCCAGGGCCATGGTGGTGAGAGTGCGGACCAGCCGATGCCCGTCGCTGTCCACCTGGGCTTGGCCATGGCCGCTCGGCCACCAACGTTCAGAGCCTTGCCTATGCGTCTCAGCCTGGTTGCGCCATCGATCGTGTCCATCATGCTCCGCGGCCGAAGCACACCGCATGCCACGAGCGGCGGTTTAGACGACGAGCAGCGCCCCTGGGAATCAGCGGGCGGCGCGACGATACTATTCAGGCGTGGCCCACCCCAGGGCCAAATCCGCGGTGGTGGTGGGTTCCCTGCTTCTCGATCTGCTGGACAGGTTGCTGTCCAACTACTACTGGGCCTGGAATGACGAGGCCCTCGACATTTTTCACGCGCTTCCGAACTTCGGCGGCAATCCATACGAGGCCGTTCGCCGGCTCTCCCTCGCCAACCGCGAGCGCCTCGAGCTTGAAGGCTTGGCCGAGCGAGCCGAGCATGCCGTCGCGAGTATGGATGCCTACCTGGCCGGCGCCGCGACCGAGCGGCGGGTGGCCTACTTCAGCGCCGAGTTCGGCATCCACGAGTGCCTGCCCCTGTATTCCGGCGGGCTTGGAGTGCTCGCCGGCGACCATCTGAAGTCCGCCTCGGATCAGAACCTGCCGCTTGTCGGCGTGGGCCTGGTGTACCGCCGCGGTTACTTCCATCAACGGATCGACGCCGACGGCATGCAGCACGAGGAATACCCGGTAATGGCGCCCTTGGAGAACGGCTTCCGTTTGGCCAACGACCTGACCGGCCGGCCGGCTCGCATCACCGTTCCGCTCGACGATCGTGAGTGCCACGTGCGTGTGTGGGAAACCGGCGTGGGCCGTGTGCCGCTGTACCTTCTGGACACGGACCTCGATGAGAACGTGGCGGATCATCGCTTCATCACCAGCCACCTGTACGGCGGCGACCGCGAGATGCGCATCAGGCAGGAAATCGTGCTGGGCATCGGCGGATTGCGAGCCCTGCGCGCGCTGGGCTACGACCGGCTGGAGACGTTTCACCTGAACGAGGGGCATGCCGCCTTCCTGGTTCTCGAGAGCATCGCCGAGTGCCGCCGGCCGGACGAGCCGCTGGAGCGCAGCCGCGCCAGGGCGGCGGGCCGCGTCGTGTTCACTACGCACACCCCCGTACCGGCCGGGCACGACGTGTTCCCCCCCGATTTGGTCTGCCGCTACTTGGGACCGTACGCGCACCGGAAGCTGCGTTGCAGCGACCAAGAACTGCTGGCGCTGGGCGGCGCACGGGTGGACGGCCCGTCGTTCTCCATGACCGAGCTGGCGCTCAATGTGGCCCGCGCGGCCAACGGCGTTTCGGCTCGCCACGGCGAGGTGAGCCGCGCCATGTTTCCCGGCCGCCCCATCGACTCCGTTACGAACGGCGTGCACCACCTCACCTGGACGGCGCCGCCCATACGTCGGATGTACGATAGGTTCCTGCCCGGCTGGCGCGACGACCCGGCCAAGCTCACCGACAGCCAGCTGCTGCCGGAAGACGAGCTCCGCCAGGCGCACCAGCGCAACAAGGATCGGATGGTCGAGCGCCTCAACGAGCTCCAGCCCGAGAGGCTCGATGCCGGGCTGCTGACGATTGGCTTCGCCCGCCGTTTCGCCACCTACAAGCGGGCTGGCCTGCTGTTCCACGACTCGGAGCGGCTGGCAAAGATCGCCGGCGGCCGCGTCCAACTGCTTATCGCCGGCAAGGCCCATCCCCAAGACGAGACCGGCAAGCGGCTGATCCAGGAGGTCATCCGCATGGGCGCGGCGAGCCCGCTCACGGCGGTGTTCATCGCCGACTACGACCTGGCGCTCGGTAAGCTGCTGGTGGCGGGTGTGGACGTATGGTTGAACAACCCGCGGCGGCCCATGGAGGCTTCCGGCACCAGCGGCATGAAGGCTAGCCTCAACGGGGTGCCCAACCTCTCGGTGCTGGATGGCTGGTGGATCGAGGGTTACGACGGCACCAACGGCTGGGCCATCGGGCCGGATATCGCGCCACCGGACAGCCCGGAGGACGAGGACGCGCGCGACGCCGAGAGCCTCTACATGCTGCTTGCCGAGCGCGTGATCCCCGAGTTCTACGACCACCCCGCTGACTGGTCCCAACGAATGAAGCGCGCCATCGCATCCTCCTCCCGCTTTACCACCCATCGCATGGTCGGTGAATACGCCCGCCGCTTGTATCGGCTGTAGTCCGGGGAAAATTCACCGAAAACTTAGGCTACCTTCACCTGTCGCTTACGTTGGCAGCCTAGATTCGAGAAGTGACCGGAAGAAACCTTAAGGCGAAGGCGCTGGCGGTGGCCGGCAGCCTCATGGCCACAGCGGCCTTCTTCGGCTTGGCCGCGTCGGATACTGTGGGCGCCAGCTCGGAGACCCCCTCCGTGGCCCAACAGAGCCCGCCTGAGCCTACGGTGTCCGCGCCTGCCAGACGTGCGACGCCGTCGTCGAATTTCACCCCGCCCGTTACCGTGCCGAAGGCGCGCACGAGGACGCGCGCTTCATAACCCGATGGCCACCTTCCGGGCCATGAATACCGAGGTCGAAGTCCTGGACATGCCTGAAGCGCCAGTTGAGGCGTTGTTCCTTGACTGGCATCGGTGCCTCAGCCGTTTCGATCAGGCCAGCGAGCTGTCAGCGCTGAACCGCTCCGCCGGACGATGGTTCGAGGCTTCGCCGCTGCTGTGCGACGTCGCTGCGCGCGCCCTCCACTGGGCGGCCCAGACCGAGTTGTTCGACCCGACCATCGTAGACGCGCTGGAGCGCGCCGGCTACGACAGGAGCTTCGAGTTGGTGGTAAACCACCCTCGCGGAGGCCGGCTGGCCGTAGCGCCAAGGCTGCCGGGTTGGAGAGGCATCCGGCTGGAGGCTGGTCGCATCCTCTTGCCGGAGGGTGTGAGACTCGATCTTGGCGGCATCGCCAAAGGTACGGCGGTCGACGCTGCCTTGGTCCCCCACCCGGAGGGCATGGTGAACGCCGGGGGTGACCTCTACGCCAAGGGTCGAGAGTACATTGTGGGCGTCGAGGATCCGTATCACACGAATCGTGATATTTGCTCGCTCCGAGTGTGTAATCGCGGAGTGGCTACGTCGAGCACCTGGAAGCGCCGGTGGTCGGCCGGTGCGCACCACCTGATCGATCCCCGAACGGGGGCCCCATCGCAAACGGACGTGCTGTCGGCAACGGTCGTCGCGGCCAGCGCCGAGGAGGCCGAAGTCGGGGCCAAGGTCGCGCTGCTGCGTGGCCTAACGGCCGGACGTGAATGGCTCGAGCGGCGTGGGCTGGCCGGGCTGCTGGTCGGCCGTGAAGGCACGCTTTTGGCGTCAGAGGGTTTCGAGGCGTACGTTGCAGCCGGATAATTCAGTCTGGTACCTGGCGCGGGCGGCAGGCATCACGGCCTACCTGTTGCTGTGGCTGTCGCTCACGCTCGGCGTCGGCATCACGGCCCGCCTGTTCGAGCCCGAGATCAGGCGCGTCAACATCTTCGACCTGCACGAGTTCATTTCGCTGTTCGGCGTGTTGTTCGTGGGCCTGCACGTGTTCGTGCTGCTGCTGGACAAGTATGTCGGCTTCACCCTCGGCGAACTGCTGGTGCCATTCCATTCCCACTACCAGCCGTTGTGGCTCGGCCTGGGCCAGGTCGCCTTCTACCTGCTGCTGATCACCACCTTCAGCTTCTACGTGCGCGGATTGATCGGCTGGAAAGCCTGGCGGTGTCTGCATCTCGCGACGTTCCTGCTGTGGGTGTCTGCGCTGGCTCATGGCTTTTTCACCGGCACTGATACGCCCAAGCTGTGGATGCTGATGATCTACTGCACCACCACTTTTGTCACGCTCATGCTGTTGGTGACACGGCTCGATGGCGCTCGCCGCGGCAGGGCAGCCGTGCCTTCAGACGAGCCCCGGGCCGCCTAAGGCGGCCTGGCAATTGCCTCGGGGCGCATGAGGTTCAGCCGCTGGTACGGGTGCGCAGCCCGGAGGACGCGCCGGGTGTGCTCGTGCCCGGCGACGGCGGCTTCCCGCGCGGGCTGCCGCGGGCCCTCGTAAGGTCGACCGTCGCGGCCAGCCAAGACATGATCGCGGCGCCGGCGATCACCGGCACGAAGGCGGTAACCGGCCTGCCTGTGGCGTCCCAGATGGCGCCGCCCACGAGTGGGCCAAGGAACGCGCAGGCGTAGGAGATGCTGAAGATGCCGGCGCTGAGGCGATGGACGTCCTCGGGCGCGGCCAGCAGTGGCGGCAAGGCCAGGTTGAGCACGAAGATGAACGCCCCGGCGAAGCCCAGCACGCCTGCCCAGAAGGCGGCCAGCTCCGGGCGGCTGCTCATCAGCCCGGCGGTGGCCACCATGATGAGCACGCCGTCGATCAGCATCGGCCAGCGTTTCTGGATCAGCCGACCCGGCAAGGCTGCCACCAGCAACGAGGCCGGGATCTGCGCGGCGTTGAGGCTGGTCAGACTGGCGGCGATGTACTCCGGATGGCCGGCAGCCTTCAGGTAATCGGCGACAAAGGCGTTCGGCACCCAGTAGGCTATTTGGCCGAGTCCCAGCAGCAGGCCCAAGTGCCACGTCTGCCGCTCCTGCCAGTCCGGCCACCATTGGCCGGCGCGGCGAGCCTCGGCTGGCTGGTGGTGTTTGGTAAACATGGCGACGAGGACCGCCGTTATGGCCACGGGCGCCGACCAGAAGGCCAGGCCAAGCTCCCAGCTGCCGTGCAGCAATGGCAGCACGACAGGCAGCATCAAGCCGGCGGCGACCATCTCGCCTACCAACAGACCGTTCGAGTAGCTGGCCGTGGCCAGACCGATCCGCCGCTTGAACCATTGCGCCACCAGCGAAGGGAGCGCTGGTTGGCAGACGCTTATGCCGCAGCCCATGGCGAAGGTCATGGCGAACAGCACCGGGATGGAGGGGCCAGCGCCGCGTACCGCGCCGGCCAGCGCGACCAGCCACAGGCCGATGATCAGCGCCCGCCTGGCGCCCAGCCGGTGGATGATGAGCGAACCCAGCACCGCCGCTGCCGCCAGCAGCAGCACCGGCAGCGATGTGAGGATACCCACGGCTTTTTCGTTGAGCGCCAGGTCGTTATGGATGGCGGGAATCACCGGCGGGATCGCCAGCACTGTGATCCGCAGACTGATGCCGGCCAGCCACAGCAGGCCAAGCCGCCAGGAGGAAGAGTTGCCGCCCAAAGTCTCCAAAATCCCCTCGCCCGCTTGCGGGAGAGGGCTAGGGTGAGGGTGTCGCCGCCGTTAGGCGGCCGCTTGGATTCGAGCCGTCTTCCGTTTCCCAGCGGTCTTCGCGCGGCAGGCGCAGCGACACCAGCCGAGACACGC